>CAZJJR010000228.1:0-6281 GCA_964546365.1 uncultured bacterium
TGAAGCGCTAATTCCCATCAACGACTTAGCTTCGGTTGTACTTTAGGACGAAAAGCTTTTCAGAACCATGAACGCCATTCAACCCTTAAGACCGCCCTTAGAACCTGCACTGAAACCCGTTCCCTCTCGTCGAGTTGCTCGCACTCATCATCGAGTTAAGCGAAATCAGTCAGCTACCATCATTACTATAGAAACAACTGCCAAGTTGGTAGTGAATATTCTTTTATCAACAGCAGCGATTGGTGCTTTAGTGCAGTTATTGCCTTATCATAAATCAGTGCAGGTAAAATTGCAGGAAATCCAAACCGAAGTAACCCAAACAGAACAACGAGTCGATCGCTTGCAAAAAGACTTCAGCCGCTCCTTCGATCCCCAGCAAGCGAAAGAGGTGATGCAAGAACAGAGTCATCGAGTCGATCCGAGCAGGCGTCAAGTGGTTTTATTAGATAAGAATACGAACGATCCCGATCGCGCAGATCGGTCAGCTTCATTACCTTAAAGCATAAGTTAATTAATCTAGGATAGGACTGAGTAAATCGGTTAACCAGTTTTCCACCTGCTGACGCCGACGCCCATCTGATAACTCTTCTAGGGCGCGTCGGTAGTCAGCCATCGCGTAATTCCAGTCTCCCATCAAATGATAGGTACGACCCCGTTGCGCCCATATATAGCCTTTTAGTTGACCCAACCGCAAAGCAAAATCAAAATTGTCAATTGCTCGATCGTATAACTGCAAATCTCGATAAGTAATTCCTTGGTTAATCCAAGCTCTGACGTGCAGCGGATTCAAATCGATCGCCTTATCATAGTCAGCTAAAGCTTCTTCTAATCTTCCTCCTGCGGCGTAGTAATTAGCCCGGTTATTGTAAGCACCAGCCAAATAGGGATTCAGTTGTATGGCTTTGTTATAATCTGCGATCGCCCTAGTCAATTGACCGCTCTGAAAATAAATCAGCCCTCGATTGTTATAATCGTTGGCATCGCTGGGGTGGCGATCGATCAGACAGTTGAAAATCTCGATCGCTTGAGCGTAATTACCTTGTTGCACTTTCTCACGAGCCAGTTGGCGTAAGCTGGTAGAATCTACCTCGATCTGGGTAGACTCTAAACTAGAAACCACTTGCAACTTCCGCCCCGGACACCTTTGAAAATGCTGCTGGCTTGAATCAGGCTCTTCTGATTCTGGGACAACAGCAGAGTGACACCGATGATTAGAAAAATCGTGATTATTTAAAAAAGAGCTAGCTTTCATGCGACCTTACCATCCTCAATGGTACGTTTGGCTCCTCACCATCACTTTAGGAATTTCCTGCCAAAAGTCGATCTGTCTGTTGTGTCACTTGCTCATGTGTCTTTAGTAAGATAAATCGCAATGGCAGCCTATGTGTTAAAGGAAAGACAACATCGGTGGTCAGTTGTGAATTTGTCTACTAAGTAAAAACTACAGGTTTATTTAAGAACATTCCTGAAAGAGTCCTGACGCCATCTCCCCCCACGGCAATTTCTATCGCTACTTAACTCTATTTATCCGGAAAGTCTTAGATCCCCAATTGAGCGGTAAAATCCAACCATATAGAGATTTATCCATCCTTCGTTCGGGTTAAATAAGAAATTCTCATGACAACCGCCCTCCTGTCTCCCAATGCTAATGATGTATCCCCAGATGACTATTTAGTACTAGGTTTAGCCGCCTGCTTTGTCAAAGAAGAAGGACAAGTACATCAAGTTCTCATCGTCGAACCGATCCCCTCAGCAGCTTTAGAAGCTCTCGTCAAAGGTATTCCCACTTCCTACCAAATGGCTTACGCTACCACTTTGGGAACCGTGCTATCAGGGAATACTCCCCAAAAACCAGCTGATTTTCCACCAGAAACTCAATTCTGCGATGATTTTCCAGAAAGAGCGATCGCAGCCGTCCGCACTTACAAGCGCCGTCGGGAAGCTCAATCTTTTATTCCCTTGGGAACAACGCGCCGAGACTTCAATTTTTCTACAGAACGAAAACGAGTACTTAATTCGCAACGCATCGTCAGAACGGAGGACAATGTGAAGCAGCACGAATATACCCATAAGGTTCTCTGATATATTTTCCAATTTAAGAGGTATGCTCAGATCTCGCACCAGGCATCGAAACCGGGTTTCTTGCCAATAGCTAAACTGGAAAGCCTATATTTTTCATGAAGAAACCCGGTTTCTCAGGTCTTGTTGAGAATCGTGCAAGATCTGAGCGCCTTTTGGGCGCGATTACACGCCCACAATAAATGAAAGAAACACTATTAGCTGAAATTGAACAACCATAAGGGTTTTAGAATGTGTTTCTTAGCAGTATGGGGGAAATGGGAAGAAACTGCGAGGAAAAGAAAATTCTTTAGTTCGGACTTTCTCCTTTAGACTTCTTCTTTTCCTGTTTCACCGATGACCAACCTTGATTTACAAATTGAAACAGTGGGAAACCAAATGTTGAAACTATATGGCAGCGCCCGCAGTCGGGCTACGATCGTACAGTGGTACTTAGAAGAATTGGGTATTACCTTTGAATTTGTCATGTTGGATATGCAAAACGGGGAACACCGACAACCTGAATATTTAGGTATTAACCCGATGGGAAAAGTCCCTAGTATAGTGGATGGGGATTTAAAACTTTGGGAATCCGGCGCAATTCTGCTTTATTTGGCTGAAAAATATGGAAATGTAGGAACACAACCAGAGCAAAAGGCTATCCTAGCTCAGTGGGTGTTGTTTGCTAATTCAACATTAGTAAATGGAGTGTTTCAAGAAGCAAATCGCGATCGCGAAATGCCTCGTTTGTTCCCGCCATTAAATCAAATTTTCGAGCAGCAATCTTATTTGCTAGGGGAAGAATTCAGCGTAGCAGATGTAGCAGTTGGCTCGGTTTTAGCTTACATTCCCATGATGCTGAAGTTGGATTTGAGCGATTATCCGGCTATTTTGGATTACATGAAGCGATTGTCTGAACGTCCGGCTTTTCAAAAGGCTTTTGGCGGCATAAGTTAAGTTAAAGCCAGAAAATGTTTGGATGATTTTCTAACCAAAAGGCTTCTTGTATTTCAAGAAGTCTTTTGTTTTATTAATAATTAGGTTTTTGTTTCAATTCAAATGTGCATAAGGTGAAGTAGGTGGTTTCGTTCGATCGCACTAATCCTCAAAACCACTAAAATATATATACAGCAACAAACTTATCGATTATGACCCTCACTATACCCGACGACATCCTTACAGCAGCAAAAATATCAGAAGAAGAATTAAAGCTGGAAATTGCTATCATGCTTTATCAGCAAAAAAAACTCAGTACAGGTAAAGCACGTCACCTAGCTGGAATGAACTTAATTGAATTCCAGAAAGAACTATCTCGTCGGAGAATTTGCATCAACTACGATGTCGAAGACTTGCAAGTTGATATAGAAAACTTGAAAGAATTAGGATATTTGTGACAGTCGTTAGCAACACATCTCCCATTACCAACTTAGCAGCAATCGGACAACTCAACTTGTTGCAACAGCTTTTTGAAACTATTATCATTCCGCAAGCAGTTTATGATGAAATGGCTAGCGTGGGATATTCCGTTCCAGGTACGATTGAAGTGCAAACTTTTCCCTGGATTCAAACTCAACAAGTCACCAATCGTATTCTTGTTACGCAGCTTCAAACAGAAATCGATCCGGGTGAAGCTGAGGCGATCGCACTTGCTATTGAATTATCAGCAGAACAACTTTTAATAGATGATTATTTGGGTAGAACAGCAGCTTCTAGATTAGGGCTTAAGATAACCGGAGTATTGGGAATTCTCCTCGTCTCTAAACGTGTAGGATTAATTTTAGCTGTTAAACCTGTAATGGATGATTTGATTGCCAAAGCTGGTTTCCGAATTAACGATCGACTTTATACTAATATTTTGCAAATTGCCAAAGAGTAAATTTAGGCGATCGCCAACCAAACAGAAGCACGGTTTTGGTTCGCTGCTATCATCAAATAAACACTGCGCTAAAAAAATATAATCACAAGCAATCTGGAATTGACTTATGTCTCCCACATTAACAAACAAAGTACGTTGGACGACCGCAGACTTGGAATTATTTCCAGACAACGGCAAACGTTATGAAATTATTGATGGAGAATTATTTGTGACTAAAGCGCCTGACTGGAAACATCAAAATGTTGCTGACAATGTTTGCACTGAGTTAAAAATTTGGTCTAGACAATCAGGATTGGGAGATGCTGCAACAACTCCGGGTATCATTTTCACAGATGCAGATAATGTGATTCCCGATGTGGTTTGGGCTAGTAACGAACGTTTAGCAGAAATATTAGATGAAGCAGGACATTTAACTGGTGCGCCTGAATTAATCATAGAGGTACTTTCTCCCGGAGAAACGCAGGAAAGACGAGACAGGGAATTAAAGCTGAAGCTGTATTCATCTCAAGGAGTAAGAGAATATTGGATTTTTGACCGCAAGCAAATCAAGATAGAAATTTATCGGCGAGAAAACGGTGTTTTAAAACTAGCTGTTACTTTATATCGAGAAGATAATTTAACCAGTCCACTTTTACCGGGATTTAGTTGTCCTGTTGAGGGATTATTTAGAAGTGTAATTCGGGGTAGTTAAGTACGATCGCCTAAAATTTTGAATAACTTACTACCACCGCTCCATACCTGCCTTGATAAAAAAAGAGGCTACCCCATCTTTAGAGCAGCCAACTTATTTTATTACAAAACGATATATATCGATTTATCTGAAACCAACTGCTGCTTGCCAAACGAAAGCTAACAGCAAGAAAAACACGGGAATAACTGGCAGAACATCTACCAGGGGGTCAAACGCTGAATAAGCTTCGGGGAGTTTTGCTAACAAGAGCGCTGCTTCCATGAATTAACCTTCCTCTGCAACACAGTTTTTCATAATCGCCATAGATCTTAACATGAGCAAAGGCAAAGACGGATACCAGCCCGTGAATGGGATCGAGGGAAATTCTTACTTCATCCTTCATCCTTGGTAAGCCATTGACCAAATTCTATGGTGAAGCGATCGCGCAATATCGACTCCCTGATCCTTTGAGTAAAACGAACTAATTCGGTGATATTGTGAATCGACAGCAAAGTGTAAGCCAGAATTTCCTGAGATTTCACCAAATGACACAAATAAGCGCGAGAGAAGTTCTGGCAGGCATAACAATCGCAAGTATGGTCTAAAGGAGTAAAATCTTCTTTAAATTGTGCATTTTTCAGATTCCATCGCTCCCCTTGTACCATAGCAGTACCGTGACGCGCAAAGCGGGTGGGAATCACGCAATCAAACAAATCTACACCGGATGCGATCGCTCGTGCCATTTCGCGATAAGTACCAACCCCCATCAAATAACGGGGTTTATCAGGCGGTAACAAAGGTGCAGTAGCTTGCACGATCTTTTCAATTAAATCCGGCGGTTCTCCCACACTCACCCCGCCAATCGCATATCCTGGTAAATCCAAACTTGCTAAAGATACTGCTGCTTCCTGACGCAGATCTAAATGAACTCCTCCCTGCACGATGCCAAACAACGCTTGATCTTCCCGTTGATGAGCATTGATACAACGTTCCAGCCAGCGGTAAGTGCGTGCGACAGATGCCGTCATTCTTTCTCGATCGCAAGGGTAAGGCGGACATTCATCAAAAGCCATGATGACATCCGCACCCAAGTCATTTTGAATCTGGATCGATCGTTCTGGGGTTAGTTCGATAATTCTGCCATCGCGAGGAGAACGAAACGTCACGCCTTCTTCAGTAATTTTACGCATAGGGCGATCGCTGGAATTACCCCTACCCAAACTGAAAACTTGAAAACCACCAGAATCAGTGAGCATTGGCCCATGCCAGCCCATAAATCGATGCAAACCGCCAGCTTTAGACACGATATTTTCACCTGGTTGCAAATGTAGGTGAAAAGTATTAGCTAGTACCATTTGCGCCCCGGTTTCCTGCAATTGAGCAGGAGTAACGGTTTTCACCGTTGCCAAGGTTCCCACAGGCATAAAACGAGGCGTTTCTACTAACCCATGAGGCGTCGAAAACACTCCAGCGCGTGCTTTCGTATGACTGCAACCAGCCAAACATTGAAATTTAAAGCTAGAACTCACAATTTAAAAATCACAATCTTCATCTATATTAAGATCCCACTTTGCTGAGAGCACTTGATCGACTACTGCTTCGAGATCTGCATCGTTTAAATTGTCACTACCCCCGTCTTGTAGCGGATTTGAGAGAGGAATCAACCGCAAGCGACGA
>CAZJJR010000228.1:6304-6540 GCA_964546365.1 uncultured bacterium
AATCAAAATAAGATTCTTGCTGGGGAGAAAGTTGCAATTCCAAGTAATCAAAACTATAGACATTCAGATAAAGGGCATGGTTAACTACCACAGTTGCCCGACGCGGATCGGCAAACACCTCCAACACGTAACCTTCTGCCTCCCTGTGTAAGTTACCATCCTGAATGTGAAGGTAACGAACGTGACGCAAATCTGTTAAAAGCCTCCGCATATCTAGCTTGTTAACAATGATGCCA
>CAZJJR010000228.1:6573-10926 GCA_964546365.1 uncultured bacterium
GCAACTGGGTAGGTAATTGTTCGTGACTCATAAGTAAAAAGCCTCTAGTCTTACTGAGCCTTGATCTTGACAGGGAATGGGTGGATCGGATCGTAGGGTCAAGCCCTACAAAGCAACTGAATCCTTGAGAAACAAAGCGTGAAACCCATAAAAAATAATTACCAGCAATCTTACTTAGATTAAAGGTCGATTTATCAGAAAAATCGTCCGACAAAACGAAAGTATCTGGCAATAGTACTAAACACAAAGCTCTTATGAATGTCTATGGGATTACCACCCTAGACGAGACCATCTTATCCTAGATTTTCTTGGCAACCAATCATTATAATTACCGAATTCCCTCCGCTAAACACCCAATGCGTAATATTACTGGTATGGCTCAGTGTAAATGGGGGTGAAATATTAAGCTGAGTAGAGAGGGAAGGAGATGGGATAAAAAAAAGTTAACAATTAAAAATTCAAACCGAGAAATCGGCAAATAAGGTAATAATCGACAATTCTTCCTTTTAAACAAAGTTTGTTTAACTCTGCTAGGTATGGGGCGATCGACTTGACCTGATTAATTATTTCCTTGCTACTAGAAGATTAATTTAAAATTTAAAATCTAAAATCGATAGACTAGCTACCCGGGTGATGGTGGTATCTTTTCCCGTTATGGGTGATGTTTGATTATGACTGATAAAAGCTCGGTTGAATGGTTGCGTCGATTTTTGCATCAACAAGGCAGTACGCTGGCGGCTGCGATCGCCTTTTATACTTGTTTACCGGTTCCCACCAGTTGGACGCTAGCTTTTTCAGGGATAGCCCGTCTAGCACCGATCGTCGGGTTAGCGATCGGTGGAATCTTAGCACTAATAGATAGTGGTTTGCATTTATTAGGAATGCCCGTACTCACTCAGTCAGCCTTAGTAGTGATAGCGGGAATTGCGCTGACTGGTGGATTGCACCTGGATGGGGTGATGGATACGGCAGATGGCTTGGCAGTGCCAGACCCCCAACGTCGCCTAGAAGTGATGTCGGATAGCGTAACCGGGGCTTTTGGAGCAATGGCGGCGATCGCATTAGTATTGCTCAAAACCGTGGCTCTGGCGGATCTGAATTCTTACCGCTGGTTAGCTTTGATGGCATCTGCGGGTTGGGGACGTTGGGGACAATTAGTGGCAATTATCTGCTATCCCTATCTGAAGCCGAATGGAAAAGGTGCCATTCATAAGAACTCTCAACATTCAGCTACCGATCTGGTGCCGGGATTTCTCCTATTGTTGGCATTGAGCGGGTTTTTAATCCTTCAAGATGAAAGTAGCTGGTTGATGGCAGCAGGAATGGTTTTTGGGGGAAGTGCGATCGCCGTTTTAACCGGTGCCTGGTTTAACCATAAATTAGGCGGTCACACCGGGGATACTTACGGTGCTGTCGTAGAGTGGACGGAAGCTTTATTACTCTGTTTGCTTACCGGACTCCAGTAATTAAATCGGTCGCAGGCGGGTTACCTTCAACTTAAATTCTCCACCAGCCGTTTCTCCAAAAGCCCTCACTCGAATAATATAAGTACCTCGATCTTTGATGCGAGTAAATAAAAGGGAGTTGGTGCTACCGTCTGGCCCATCATCATTTTCTGCAACTGTCGTGCCGTTCTTAGCTAAGAGAGTAACGATCGTATCGAAGTTCTCTGAAGTCAGATCGACAGCTACATTATCGTCAGCCGTTAATTCAACTATATAATCTCTGGCAAAACCGCCCTGCCCGGTCGGAATATCATTATCAGAAAGGTTATCTGTAATTTCACCATTAGCAGGTAAAGGGAGCGGATTATACAACTTAGCCTGCGCTCTCACGATCGAGGCACTCATCCCCATCGCTAACAATACGGCAGGAACGAGCAAAATTGGGCTAAAAGGAGCAGCAAAAGCTTTAATCATGATGGAATGGTTATAATATCCTGGGAAAAGCGTGAATTTGTCAATTATAGAGTTGATATACCCGAATATATCTACTTTTTCCGGTAGGTTGAGGTAACATCTTACTTAATCTACTTTAGGGAGTGGAAGAAAAAGATTCGGATCTGGGAGTTGCGATCGCAACTATACCAAATACTTTCATTCCATGCTGCCGGAGTACCAAAGCACTAGCACGAGCCGTTGCTCCAGTAGTATAAATGTCATCTAACAATAGAATAGGAGTTTTAGGAATCCTGTGGCGAAAACCTTTTCCCAATGTAAAAGCTGCCGCTAAATTTTCTTCTCGCTCAACCGCCGACATCGAAAATAAAGCTTCCGTTTCTCGCACCCGTTCCAAGCCATGTCGTGCTAAAGATAAACCCGTTACTTGGCAAAAACTCTCTGCCAGCAATTCTGCTTGATTGTAACCTCTTTCCTGTTGTTTTTTGGGATGCAGAGGAATCGGGACTACTGTCAAATCCCCCTTAGAAGCAAAAGAAGATTTTCCCCAAGCATCAGCCAGCCAATACCCCAATACCTGAGCTACCTGAGGTTGATTTTCGTATTTTAAAACAGCTAGCGCTCGCTTCAGCGCTCCGCCATAGATTCCCCACGAAAAAATCGGCAACTCACCTCGCCAGAATTTTTCTGGTTTAGCAATTTGACAGCGGATGAGTTGCCGCTGACAATCAGGACAAAAATCTTTTGCAGTCGAACGCTGGCACAACGGACACTGAGATTCTAAAAATAAATTGAGTAGCCCCTTGAGTTTTTGATTCCAGTTAACCATCTAAAAAATAGCGATGACTATTTCTAATCAATTGTGGCAAGCTAATCAAGACTTAGCCCGAACCTGTTTAGAACACCCTTTCGTACAGGGTATTGCATCTGGCAAACTTTCCCGATCGCGATTTGCTTATTATGTTGGGCAAGATGCCTTTTTCTTGGGTGCTTTTGCGCGTGCTTACAGTATCGCGGCTGCCAAAGCACCCGATTGGCAAGGATTTGAGATGTTTCACGGGTTAGCTGGAGGGGTGTTGGAAGAGTTAAAACTGCATCGAGGTTATGCAGCGCAATGGGGGGTAGACTTGCTTTGCGTCAAACCCGAACCAGCCACTCGCCGCTATACTGATTTTTTATTAGCAACCGCTTGGGCAGGTGATACTGGGGTTACCGCCGCTGCAATGCTTCCATGTATGCGGCTATATGCTTTTTTAGGAAACGAACTTGCATATAACGGAATTCCAGACCATCTTTATGGCGAATGGATTCGCACTTATCGCAACCGGGAGTTTTTGGAACTAGTCGATCGGCTAGAACGATTAGCAGATCGCTATGTCGATCGCGCGGCGACGGTAGAGGAAACATATCGCTATGCCATGCTTTGCGAACGAGACTTTTTCCAAGCAGCCTGGGACTCAGAAAACGAAAACCATCCTGATGCAGGTTGGCAAAAATAACTCCCCAGCAGAAAAAGCTTAAAAAGCTGACACTACAAACTTTTTCCTGGGAGTTCCCGCTCCTGCACTACTTAACCGCCTGCTGCAAAAGAAGCCATGATCAAAAGCGAAAGTAAAAGACCAGGGCTTAGCAGCAGCAACAGCATTCCCAAATCGTGTAAATTCATAAGACTAACTTCCTCATCAAGGTTAAGTTAATTCAACCATATGGTTCAAATCGCAGTCTGGTCTATTCTAGTCTATGCTTTAGCTGTTGCTATGGGTGGTATTTTCGGCTACCTAAAAGCAAAAAGTAAAACGTCCCTCATTTCTGGTTTGGTCAGCGGCTTAGCTCTCTTTATTGCATGGTTTCTTAGTAGGACAGCACCCCTTTTGGGATTAAGAACAGCAACGGTTATCGCAGCCGTACTGGTAGTAGTTTTTATTACCCGTTTAATTCGTACCCGTAAATTTATACCTGCTGGTTTAATGATGTCTTTTAGTTTAGTAGCGACGATCGTTTTTACTCTGGGTTGGCTAAATTTGGCAGACTCACCCTGAATATGAATAGCAATCAAGCTTGCAGCGTTACTTTTACACCCTGTTGTGGTTTTTCCGATTGATTTTGCCTGTACTGACGTGCCATTTGGACGGTTTTCGGGAAAACTCCGACTAGTTGGCCGATTGTCTCATCAGAAACGAGGCTAATGCTTTGGACGCCAAAATATTTATCAAATAAATATAAAATAGCCTCTGCTCTTTTGAGAGGCACGGAAGTTTCCATTGCCTTTTGAGTGAAACGGAACCATTTTTGGCGCATAGCATAAGCTTTTTGGCGTTCTTGATGAGATTCGGGATGCGTCAAAGCAAGATCGCCGATCGGAATCACTTTGCCGCAGTCTATGTCACAAACACCTCCCACTGCTGACCCGGGCCCTGCAAATTCCGCATGATGGCGTTTGCATATAATTAACCCA
>CAZJJR010000229.1:0-8687 GCA_964546365.1 uncultured bacterium
TACACTCTTTCCCTGCCCCCTGCTCCCCTGCCCCCTTTCCTCTTCCGCTCCCCGATCGGGCTACAATCAAAGTGGAATCATCTTTAAAAAAAATTAAGATAATTGTCTGTGGAATCGCCTCAAAACACTCCTATTCAATCGTTTCAGTTTGACTCTATTGAAGCTGCCATCGCAGAGATCAAGGCTGGTCGAGCGATCGTCGTGGTGGATGATGAAAACCGCGAAAATGAAGGTGACTTAATCTGTGCTGCTCAGTTTGCCACGCCGGATTTAATTAATTTCATGGCTGTTTATGCGCGGGGATTAATTTGTCTGGCGATGACTGGGGAACGGTTGGACGAACTGGATTTGCCGTTGATGGTAACTAACAACACCGATAGCAACCAAACGGCTTTTACCGTCAGTATCGATGCGGCTACTCACTTGGGAGTTACGACGGGAATTTCCGCAGAAGACCGCGCCCGTACTATTCAGGTGGCGATCGATCCAGCTACAAGACCCCACGATTTGCGTCGTCCGGGTCATATTTTCCCCCTCCGTGCTAGGGAAGGCGGTGTTCTCAAACGAGCGGGACATACGGAAGCGGCGATCGATCTGGCTAGGCTGGCTGGGCTGTATCCATCGGGGGTAATTTGCGAGATTCAAAATCCGGATGGTTCGATGGCGCGTTTGCCCCAGTTAATTGAATATGCTCGTACTTACAATCTAAAAATTATTAGCATTGCGGATTTAATTAGCTATCGCCTTTCTCACGAACGGTTTATTTGTCGGGAAACGGTGGCTGAACTACCAACTCAATTCGGTAATTTTCAAATTTATGCTTATCGCAATATCCTGGATAATTCGGAACACGTTGCGATCGTCAAGGGAGATCCGGCAGAGTTTCCCGATCGCGCGGTGATGGTGCGGATGCACTCGGAATGCTTGACTGGTGATGCTTTGGGGTCTTTGCGCTGCGATTGTCGGATGCAGCTGCAAGCCGCCCTGAAGATGATGGAAAGCGCAGGTCTTGGGGTGGTGGTTTATCTGCGCCAAGAAGGTCGCGGAATTGGCTTGATTAACAAGTTGAAGGCTTATTCTTTGCAGGATATGGGGCTGGATACGGTAGAAGCTAATGAAAAGTTGGGCTTTCCGGCTGATTTGCGGAATTACGGGGTAGGGGCGCAGATTCTCAATGATTTGGGAGTGAAGAAAATTCGCCTGATTACGAATAATCCGCGCAAAATCGCTGGTTTAAAGGGTTATGGTTTGGAAGTGGCGGATCGGGTACCGCTATTGATTGAAGCGACTCCTTATAATTCTACTTATCTGGCGACGAAGGCAGAAAAGTTGGGTCATATGCTACTGCAAACTTATTTAGTGACGGTAGCTTTGCAGTGGAACGACGAGCCTAATTCGATTCAAGAACGCTACGACAGATTGGAGAAGTTGCGTTATTTGGCAGGGACTTGTAATTTGGTGTTGCAGGAGGAAGCGCGACCGGTGACGGTTGCCCTTTTTGGCGAGCCTGCGCTGACTTTTCATTTGGGTTTGGATCAAGCGAATTTAGCTACTCCAGGCTGGTTTGAACAGCCCAATCACCCTTATGTGGAAGCGATCGGTCAAATACTTGACAAAATAGCTGTTTGGCCTTATATCCAACGATTGGAATTTTTGATTTCTCCGGGTTTCGACCCTTTAACTAGTTTGCAGGTGCAACTGTCGCGCCAAACTTTCTCTTTGAGGGAGTTGCCTTCTTCGGTTTGTGATCGCTTGGAAACTCATAAAATTTATAGCTTTTCTTGAAGATTAGTCATTTTTCATCGGTTATTGGTGATTAGTCATTGGCGATCGCATATCAGCTAATGGCTAATTTTTTTTGTATTCAATAGTACTACGGATAGATGACGAACTCGCTTTCGCGATCGAAGGTAAAATTTACGTAAAAATAACTAAATATTTTCTTAAAGATTTTATAAAGAGAGATATTTTAACCGCTAGATGGGGAATAATGATTTACGGATATGTTCCATCAAACAACTAAGTGTTTAAGCAATTGCACTTAATTTGGACTGTTAACTAATCGCATTCCCGGAGTAAACAGACAATAGGGCGATCTACTGAAATTTGACAAATTCCCACTTGCCAAACCATAAATATGATTACCCTAGCAATCCCGGGAATCGCCAAAACTACGTACATCAATCATTGGTAAATCAGGATTGCAAGCTATGAATATTATCAACTGTTTAAATGAAGGTATTGACAAGGCTCAGCAAGGGGATATCTTAGGGGCGATTGCCAATTTCGATCGGGTTTTGGAAGTCGATCCGAACTATAGCAAAGGTTATTATAATCGCGGTCGAGCTTGGTACGACTTGGGGAATTACGAAAAAGCGATCGCGGATTTTAACCAAGCTCTGCAACTGAATGCAGAATACGTAGCAGCATACAATAACCGAGGAAATGCTTACCGTTGCTTAGGAGAATTCCAGAAAGCTATTTATGACTTTCAGCAAGCTCTGCATTTAAATCCTCATTTTACGATCGCTTATCTCAGTAGGGGGTTGATTTATTTAGATTTACAATATTACGAAGCGGCGATCGCAGATTTCGACCAAGTTATCGAACTAAATCCCGATTCATCAAAAGCTTATATTAGCAGAGGACTGGCTCGTTTTGAACTAGGGAATTTCCCAGCCGCAATTGAAGATTACGAACAAGCTTTACGGATAGAACCCGATCTAGCACAAGCTTATAATAACCGAGGAATGGCTCGCTTTTATTTGAAGGATTGTTTAGGAGCGATCGAAGATTTTAATCTGGCTTTAAAAAGCGATCCGAATTTAGTAGAAGCTTATAATAATCGCGGTTTAGCTCGTTTTGAATTGGGAGATGCAACGGGAGCGATCGAGGATTTAAAACAAGCTTTAAGCATGGATAGCAGTTTATCTAAAATTTATTATAATAGAGCCTTTGCCCGTTATAAAATAGGTGATAAACTAGGCGCAATTGAAGATTATAACCATACCGTACAAATCGCTCCTAACGATGCAGAAGCTTATAATAATCGAGGTAATGCTTGTGTTTTAGTGGGAGATTATCAGGGAGCGCTCGAAAATTACACTCAAGCAATTAAAATTAACCCTAAAAAAGCTAATGCTTACTATAATCGTGGTTTAGCTCACTATTTTGTTGGTGATAATCATCAAGCGATCGCGGATTTTAATCAAGCGATCGAACTGAATCCCGATTACGCAGCAGCTTACAATAATCGGGGAATTGCCTATCGCAACCAGGGCGATATTCAGCAAGCGTTAGCAGATTTTAATCATGCTTTGCGAGTCAATCCCTTATTAGCGGAAGCTTATGTCAGCAGAGGTTTAGCACGCTCTGATTTGGCAGATAAAAAAGGAGCTATCGAGGATTTCGATCGCGCCTTGCAGCTTAACCCTAATGATGCTAGAACATACAACAGCCGAGGATTTATTCGCTACAGACTAGGAAATAATCGCAAAGCAATTGAAGATTTTAATCGGGCTTTACAATTAAATCCAAATTTAAGTGCAGCTTACTTAAATCGTGGTTTAGCTCGTTTTCATGTAGGAGATAGACAGGGGGGTATTGAGGATATCAATCATGCGCTTAATCTTAACCCAAGTATTCCCATTGACGATGAAATGCAAATCGAGTCTACTTATATTAATAGCGAAGAAATGAATGTTAATTCGAGATTTGCAGAAGCATAAACAATAACTGGGCGAGTCAGAAAAGTCTGCACTTAAAATAAAACCCGCATATTATATAGGCAGAAGGCAGGAGAAAAGGAGATCGAAGCTTGAGTTTACTTTTCTCTACATACTTCTGTTTGTTTTTTTCATATCGTCGCCACCCTATCAATTAATCTTAATAGCAATTAAACAAAACAGGTATTCAGTCTTGGCATTAACGTCGAATGAATGAGGCTGTATTCAGATTAATTTGCAGTATAAATCTAGAAAGTTTTTATGAATAAATTTAGTTATTTCTCTGATTGATTTTAATAAAAAAACAAGTTTAATTTAATTTTATTAAACTTATTGGTGATCGATATTACATATTATCTTCACAACAAGCCCATTCTTTTGATATAAATATCTCCCTACCATAGTTAGAGTAAAAATGAATTTACTGTAGATAATTTAATGATTAAGACTGAAAGAAGTTGAATTGCCTAAATAAAGGACAAATTTGAACAATTTTGTTTCTTTATTACTAGGAACTTTCCTTAGTGCAATTCAATCCACTCAATTAGATGAAGATGAGATGCCTAAATAAATCGAGCAGAGCTTATGAAAACTAACTTGATAACCAAACCCAGATATAACCATAATCAAACAGTATCTTTTACGGGAGGAATCGGTAAAATTAGAAACTATCGACCGGATGCTAATACGTGGAAATATATAGTAGAAATGGAGATGGGGCCGCTACCTGATTTTGGTAGAATCGGAAACGAAACAACTATTTTGTTGTATGAAGCAGAAATTCACGCCGTACAGCAATAAACCTTTCCAGTTTTAAAAATACTAACAATTGTATTAGCTAATACATCATTGCTTAACACAACAACTAGCTCTTCTGATGGAAGAGAGAGGGATAATAAAAAGCTAATCTGCTTAATAGTAAAAAAATCTTGTTGGGTTGCTTTTGAGGGACAAACTAAATTTAGTTAGCAACCTTCAAATTTAATTCATCATTATTAAGCTGAAAAATTTCAATTTACACTTTTACCAAAATAATTGTGAAAGAAAATTTTATGAAAGAACTTATGTTGTCTAGGGAATGGGAAAATTTCCAACGTATTCTTGTAATCAGACCAGACAACATTGGGGATGTCGTGATGCTTAGTCCTGCTTTGCGGACGTTGCGATCGAATTTACCGAATGCGTCGATTACTTTGATGGCATCTCCCACAGGCAGTCAAGTTGCACCCCTTCTTCCTTGGGTAGATGATGTACTCACCTCGCGAGTCGCGTGGCAAGATGTTTCCGGTGCAATGTCTCTTAATCCAATGCGGGAAACAACTTTAATCGAAAAAATTGCTAAACACCAATTTAATGCAGCAATAATTTTTACCAGTTTTTATCAATCTCCTTACCCGCCAGCTTATCTATGTTATTTAGCAGGAATTCCCATTAGAATCGGACAATCGAAAGAGTTTGGCGGTGGCGTTCTCTCCCATTGGGTAAAACCTTTACCTAATTCTACACACCAAGTCGATCGCAATTTATTTTTACTAGAATCGATAGGTTTAACGGTTGAATCTCGGAATTTAGAATTAAAAATTACAAATGATATTCAGGTAGCAAGCGACTGTCTGCTACGTAGTTGGAATATTAACCCCGATCGGCCATATATTGTACTAGCACCAGGCGCTAATTGTCCGACACGTCGATACGATATACAGCGCTATGCTAGCGTAGCGCGAAGCTTAGCCAGCCAAACTGGATTGCAAATTGTCATTGTTGGAAGTAGTCGCGAAACAGAACTGATTCAGCCGATTTTAGTAAATGATAAAAATCAAGAATACGAACGATCTGGAGAATGGAAATTTACGCCAAATTTAGCTCATTCTCCTACTTATTTGCAGCAGGAAAATAGCCAGATTATCTCCTTAGTTGGCTGTACTTCTTTACCGGAACTAGTAGGAATAATTCAACGTGCCAGTTTAGTAATTGCCAATAATTCAGGCCCCATGCACATTGCCGATGCTTTGCGGCGACCAATGGTGATTTTGTATTCGGGAACGGAATTAGAAAGTCAGTGGCAACCTAGAAATTCAACTACTAAGCTGTTGCGGCGTCCGACAAATTGTTCGCCTTGCTATAAACCTCGTTGTCCTTATCAAATGGAGTGCTTGGATATTCCGCCAGAAGAAGTGGTGAAAGAAGCGATCGATTTACTCGATCGATCGTTAATACCAGAAATAAAAGTTGGCCAATTTTGGCAAAATAACTGCTCGGAAAACGTCAGTTTGATTCAGAATTAATAATTCGCCAGTGCCATTTAGAATTGCTTGTCTCTGACCAGTTAGTTAAGGATAGATCCAGTGACCGAACAGTTTGAGCGAGTTGCTAATATAGTCAGCGAACAAATTGCCAAACTTTTACGCACGCGAGTTTTGGTACGGGACGAACGGGGTGTAGCGATCGCCAGCAGCGAACCGGATTTTTTAAATCAATTGGAAAGGGAAATTTCTAATAGCAAATTTACTCATAATTCCCAGCTAAAAGTTCATACATTTCCGAAGTTATATGAAATACCGATTTGCTTCTCCGGCAATTCCGGAGAGATAGTGATTGCCAAAACAGAAGAAGGGGAAAATATTTCTCCTCGTTTAGCAAAAATGCTGGTAGAAATGGTAGTTAATCAAACGGTAGCAGTTACTCAACTACCTTCTCAGCAAGAACTAAAAAATAAATTCGTTCGCGATTTGCTTGGTGGTGCGATCGCAAACGAATCAGATATACTACGGCAAGGTCGAATTTTTGGAATCGATCTTTATCGTCCCTGTGCAATAATTTTGGTTGACGCCACAGATTATATTTTACTTTCTGCTAATCAATCGGAAGTAACCGAGACGACGATCTGGCAGCGATCGCAAAATATTATTAATAGTATTGTAAGCTTTTTTCAACCCTCTAATAACACAATTTTTGCTTATATCGATAACGGTGAAATAGTTGTTATTAAAGCTAGCAGTAGCCAAGATTTAATTACCTGGGCTAATCCAGAAGACCTCAGCCAATCCAATCCGTCCTGGGCAGACCTTGCTGCTTTAAAGCGGTCAGCTACCGCCTTACTAACTAAATTGCAATGCGATACTAAAGCAACTATTAATATAGGCATCGGTCGCCATCATCCGGGAATTCAAGGATTAACCAAATCCTATCAAGATGCCCGTGCAGCCCTTTCTTTAGGTCGTCGGTTACATCAACGAAATCAGGTACATTGTTTGGCTGAATTGGGAATAGCAGTTTTTGTCGGCGTTTCCGATGAAGTCACTAAAATGGATTTGGCAAATCATTTAGTCAGTCCTCTCGAACAGGAACCGGATTTACTGAAAACTACCGAGATTTTTTTTCAAGAAAATTGTTGTCCTTCTTCTACTGCCAAACAGTTGTCTATTCATCGCAATACTCTCAGTTATCGCTTAGATAAAATAGCTTCTCTCACCGGACTCGATCCCCGCCAATTTGATGAAGCAATACCTCTCCGGTTGGCAATTTTATTGAATTTTATTAATAGCAAACAAAACAAATTATCGCTATTTTTGGCTTCAAAAGCACCTCGATCGATCTGAAGCAAGTGCACTATTTTCAAAAAGACCTGAAAATGGAAAAATCAAAAATATAAGTTACAGCAAATTCCCGTTACCTGAAGTACAAGATAGAAACCCGGTTTCTATTTACCACATTTACCTGGAAAGCGCTGTAATTTTGAAATTTCAAACTTTAGACTTTATCCTTAATGACTGTTTCTTTTCCTTGCTATCAAATAGCCTGCTAATATCGCAACACCTAAAATACTACTCGGTTCGGGAACTCTTTGAGTATTAGAAACACTTAATTTAACATCACCTTCTCGATCGCGACGAATTTTAACATTAACGAGAAAACCGTTTTGATTACTTTGTCCTAAATTAAACAGATTAAATCTTGCTGATTGCCCATCCGGTGAAATTTGAGAATTCCATTTTCCTTGTTCTGCTAACTCGATTCCCACAATTTGAGCCACGGAATTATCCAAAACAAAATCAAGGGAAGAAGCAGAAGCCGGCACCCAAATCGGCAGAGTAATAAAATCTAGTAAATCCAGATTTAAAAGTAGAAAACCGTTAAACAAATAAGCAAATTCATAAGCACCAATATCGCAACTTGTCCCGGCTGGACGAGAAATTCCCCGCTGATCTCGCGTTCTAGGTTCCGAGAATGATGTGTTTTGAGGCGAACAATAAATATCCCTAGCAGCATCGATCGCTGGACTACCAGATTGCAAAGCATGAGTTAAAGTAAAACCGCCATTATTTGCTAAAGGAGAAAGTCGCGGATCGACATTTACGATATTGCCTTCTCCACTAAAACGACAACTCTCATCGTTAGAAAGATTATTGTTACCAGAAACAGTTAACATACCACTACAATTAGGGTTAGCTGCACTGGTATTATTGGCAAAAATAGAGTTATTGCCCCCTATTCTCCCGGTATTACCAAAAACTCCACCACCAGACACCCCAGCCGAGTTATTTGCGATCGTACTATGGGTGAAAAACGCCCCAGTATTCGGAAAATTTGCGCGTACCGCTTGGGTATAAACTGCGCCACCATTTCTGCTGGCTGTATTACCGCTGAGAGTAACATTCCTTAAAATAGCGCTACCCTCATTAAAAATTCCTCCTCCATCACTATTAGGAGTGACTGTCGCCTGATTATTACCGATCGTGCTGTTATATATTTCTACTAAACCAAAAAGGTTACCAATACCGCCACCTAAACTCGCCAAATTATTATTAATCGTTGTTTCTTCTATGCGAAGCGTACTGGCTTTTTGGGTTTCTCGAACGGCAATTCCACCACCATAAGCAGCCGTATTTCCGTCAATTTGGTTTTGGTTGAGCGTCAGATAACCTCCATCAAGAAAGATGCTTCCTCCGCTACTTTCAGCGC
>CAZJJR010000229.1:8723-9032 GCA_964546365.1 uncultured bacterium
GAAAATAACATTATTTAAATCAACGAAGCTACCATCTTCGATCAGCATAGCGCCGCCATCGTCGTTACCCGTTCCAGAGGCGAATCCGTTCTGAAGAGTGAGGTTAGACATTGCTACTAATGGTTTTCGCAAATAATCAGGGGTGAAAGCTTCAATGTTAAATATGCGATCGAGTCCGCCACCATCGATAATCGTACTTGCGGCGTCTGTTCCCTGAATAGTAAGTTCGTGATAAATATTAAGGTCGCCGATTCCATCAGTATCTCTCATACCGATTCCGGCTTTGGGAATATTTAATTGATAAAACCC
>CAZJJR010000229.1:9054-10897 GCA_964546365.1 uncultured bacterium
AATTGTTGAACTTCTTGGAATGGCAAAATTTCTAAAGTATTGATTGGCTTCTTGAATCGCTGCTCTTAAAGTACATTCCCCCGTCAGTGTGGCGCATACTCCATCACCTTTAAAAGCATCAATTCCATCAATTGTACTGTTAACTGTAAAAGTAGCTGCCGAACTCGGACTGGCCTGCATCGCCAGACCCAAAAATATAGAAAAACTCAATCCCGTGAGCGGGTATTTCCAGTTCATTTTATTACCTCCCAACAAATTTGGCGACAGTTATATAGCAGTTCTTATAACGGTGAGGTACACATATTGTTGGGGCGGGTTTAGCTTACATCCTTGGTGTGTAAAAAATCTATCAATCAAAACCCGCTCTCAAATGTACTGCATCCAAATGAGAAACGCTATATAAATTTTTAGGAAATTGAATTTCTAAATTTTAGCTTTTTTGTTTCAGTTTAGATTAGTAGCGATCGAATGCAACGTTTCTTAAGATAGATTCCCGTGGTTCGCATAAGTTGTATGCTGTCTAATTGGTATGTCTGGTTAGGAGAAAACAGTGTCAGACAGGGTATTAGTGGCAGGGGCTACGGGTGGCGTGGGGCAATTAACGGTTGCTCAACTTTTGGATAAAGGATGGACGGTGCGCGTTTTAACTCGTAACGCACAAAAAGCTCGACAAATGTTTGGCGAACGGGTAGAAGTGGCGGAAGGAGATATTCGCCAAGCAGAAACTTTGCCTGCTGCTATGCAAGGCGTTACTCATATTATTTGCGTTACGGGAACTACTGCTTTTCCTTCTAGTCGTTGGCAGTTTGAACTGCCATCTCAGTTAAATCCGTTGGAAAGTTTGCAGGAATGGAGCAAGATTTATTTAGATGCTTCTTATCGGAATGCTAAAGCGAAAAATAGTCCTCAGGATGTGGATGCAATGGGAGTGAGCAATTTAGTTAATGCTGCACCTAAAGATTTGAAAAGATTTGTATTTGTTTCTTCGATCGGGATCGATCGCAAAGATAAATTTCCTTATAGTTTACTGAATGGTTTTGGTGTTTTGGATGCCAAGCAAAAGGGAGAATATGCCATTATGCGATCGCAATTACCATACACGATTATTCGACCGGGACGATTAATTGATGGCCCATATACTTCCTACGATTTGAATACCCTGCTAAAAGCAAAAACCAATGGCAAACAAGGCATTGTCATCGGTACGGGAGACACTTTAGGGGGACAAACTAGCCGAATTGATGTAGCAGCAGCTTGTGCGGAATGTTTATCTCATCCGGAAACGACAAACAAAACTTTTGAAATCGTCAATCAAGGAACTAGACCAAGTACGATCGATTGGGGAAAACTGTTTTCTCAGCTTGTCTGAGGGCAGACTTATAAACAATTAAGGTAAGCAATGTCCGCTTTAGAAATCCTTAAAAACAAATCAGATAGGCGTTTTGAAAACGCGATCGAAAATGCCGAAAATCAGCGTCGGCAAAGCTTTAATGCTGCCAATAATATCGAAATCCGATAATAAATATTGACACGCAATCACCAGCAAAAAGACGCCATAGAGTTTCTTCATCATCTCGTTAGTGATATAGGGTTGGTTCGCAAACATCGCTCCGAACAGGTTGCCAATCACCAATCCAATAGCAATTATCAAGGCATATTTGATATTCAAACTGCCGTTGCGATAGTAAAAGATCGCTCCTAAAATTCCAATCGGCAAAACCTGAGCCGCTATCGACGTACCAGTGGCCAACTTCTGCTCTAAACCCATTATTAATACCATTGCTGGCACGATAATCGCGCCACCCCCAATGCCAAACATCCCGCCAGCAACGCCAGCAACTAA
>CAZJJR010000230.1:0-9881 GCA_964546365.1 uncultured bacterium
AAGGATATCGAATTCAATATGTTAGAACACGATGTAATTATAGTTGGTGGTGGATTAGCAGGGTGTCGCGCTGCGGTGGAGATTGCTCGCACTGACCCGAAATTGAGTGTAGCAGTAGTAGCAAAAACTCACCCGATTCGATCGCACTCGGTCGCCGCCCAAGGAGGAATGGCAGCTACCCTGAACAATGTCGATCCCGAAGATACCTGGCAAGCCCATGCCTTCGATACCGTCAAAGGTTCCGATTATTTGGCAGACCAAGATGCGGTAGAAATTCTCACCCGCGAAGCACCGCAAGTCATCATCGACCTAGAACACATGGGGGTGTTGTTCTCCCGCCTGCCCGATGGTCGCATTGCCCAACGTGCTTTTGGCGGACATTCCCATCGTCGCACTTGTTACGCCGCCGACAAAACAGGTCACGCCATTCTCCACGAACTAGTGAATAATCTCCGGCGTTACGGCGTCCACATCTACGACGAGTGGTACGTGATGCAACTGATTTTAGAAGATGGTCAAGCTAAAGGGGTGCTGATGTACCGCATCCTCGACGGACAAATGGAAGTAGTCCGCGCCAAAGCGGTGATGTTTGCCACTGGCGGTTACGGTCGAGTTTACAATACTACTTCTAATGATTACGCCTCAACTGGGGACGGTTTGGCGATGTCTGCTTTAGCGGGCGTACCTCTGGAAGATATGGAATTCGTACAATTCCATCCCACGGGATTGTATCCGGTGGGGGTGTTGATTTCAGAAGCGGTGCGGGGTGAAGGTGCGTATTTAATTAATAGTGAAGGCGATCGCTTTATGGCGAACTACGCTCCCAGTAGAATGGAACTAGCCCCTCGCGATATTACCTCCAGAGCGATCGCCAGGGAAATTCAAGCCGGACGAGGCGTACATCCCGACGGTTCTGCTGGTGGCCCGTTCGTCTACCTCGACTTGCGCCACATGGGTAAAGAAAAAATCATGAGTCGCGTTCCCTTCGCGTGGGAAGAATGTCACCGTTTAGTCGGTATCGATGCCGTACATCAACCGATGCCCGTCCGCCCCACGGTTCACTATTCGATGGGTGGCATTCCCGTCAATACCAGCGGTCAAGTGCGGAGTGGGCCAGATGGTTTGGTGGAAGGTTTCTTCGCCGCCGGGGAAGCTGCTTGCGTTTCCGTACATGGTGCTAACCGTTTGGGCAGTAATTCCCTCTTGGAATGTGTAGTATACGGGAAAATTACCGGGGCTGCGATCGCGCAATACGTCCAAAATCGCAAACTCCCGGAAATCGACGAACAACGATATATCAGCGATGCAAAAACCCAAATTCAATCTTTATTAGACCAAAAAGGAGAAATTCGCATCGGACAACTGCGACAAAATTTCCAAGACTGCATGACTCAGCACTGTGGCGTTTTTCGCACTGACGCGATCGTGCGGGAAGGATTAGTCAAATTGCAACAACTACAAAAGCAGTACGAAAATATCTATTTAGATGATAAAGGTAAACTTTGGAATACGGAAATCATCGAAGCGATCGAACTGCGTAGTTTAATGATCGTCGGTCAATTAATCCTCACTTCTGCCTTAAATCGTCAAGAAAGTCGCGGCGCACATTACCGAGAAGATTATAGCGAAAGGGATGATGAAAATTTCCTCAAGCACACTCTCGCTTACTATTCTCCCGCCGGCATCGACCTTCAGTATAAACTCGTAACAATTACCATGTTCGAGCCAAAAGAACGGAAGTATTGATCGCTTAGAAACCCGGTTTCTTCAAGAAACCGGGTTTCTGTGTATCTTGAGCAAAATTAAATATCAAGAAAAATATCAACATCAACTTGGGCTTGCTTTAAAATGCTTCTAAGTGTTCCTTCCTTGATTTCGCGATGATGAGGAATAGTTGTTTTTAGATTTGTTACTGGATTAAACCAAATTTCGTGATCTCCTTTTGCTGCACGATAGAACACAAAACCTAGTTTTCCTAGCTTATGAGTGACTTCTCGATAAGAAAATCCTGCTAATCTTCCCATTACACCTCCATAATTAGAGGATATTCAAACTGAGAAGGCAAATCTTGTAATTGAAAATCATGATTATTTTCTTTTTCTAAATCTAGAAGAACTTTTGCTACATCCTCAGCAATTTTTATAGCTTCTTGTACTGTTTTGCCTTCGGCGACTAAACCTTGCAAATCATCACTGGTTGCCACAAAATATACTTGTCCTTCTTCAAGAAATTTTTCAATTTTGAGTCTAATTAATGCTTGCATTTACTTAACCTTTTTTACAAAAAAAGCACGATTAACTTTGGTTTCATCATTATCAATGTAGAAGCAGTAATTTGGGCAAGCATCTCTTGCAAAAATTGCTTATTCAATGGGAAAACCGGGAATTATGCGATCGATCTCTGTCATCAGTTGCATGGTTTCTTTCAAGGCAACTACTACTTTTTGATAATGTAGCAAATCATCAAAAGATAAACTTTGATTAGCTTTTTTGCAGTCTTTTAACCATTTGTCTAAAATTAGATAACCTCAAAAAGATAACGTGGTAATCCCGATTGGCGAATAATCGATTGCAAAGTACCAATTTTTAGTTCTGCATAGTTTGGAACAGGAACCGTGATGGTTGTTTCCTCAGTTTTGAGTTGCATAATTATGTGGCTACCACGTTGCCGCACTTGTACAAAACCGTTTGCTGCCAAAATTTGACACACTTCTTGCGCTGATAAAACTCGTAGCTTACCCAATTGCTACCTCCAACTGAGTAATAAATACTTCTGGATGTAAGCGATTTTGTATTTCGGAAGTATCGGCAACTTCAAAAAACAATTCTAAAGCTTCAATTAAGTTATTTTTTGCCTCTTCAATAGAATCACCTTGGCTAGCAATATCCAGTTCGGGACACAAAGCTACATAGCCATCGCCCTCACGTTCAATAATTGCTGTAAATCTTTGGGTTCGTATCATATTGTCTTTTCCGTGGTATATTTAACCATAATAGCAACTGCAAAATCTGTATATAAGCTCTATATATAATTGTGATACCAAGTAATTTGTGCAGCAAGTTGCTGCACAAATTCAAAATTGGGGTAAGTTTCTGCAAAACTCCTCATATACTTGAGATTGCGAGATGAGAAACCTTTCATTTCAGGAAAAGCTTTTCGCAAGTCATTGGCCAAATAGTCTATAATTTTAACGCCCCATCCTTGTTGTTGTTGTCGATTTAAGAGAGGTTTATAGCTTATTATTTATTAATTTAATTAAGCAACATTATCCCCAAATATATCTTTTTTTAGCTCTTTATATATTTCGGTTTCTGGAGTAATCAAAGGGGCTAAAGTATCTCTAGCAAAAGCTTTATTGTCATTACCAATTTTTGTTAACTTTAAGATTTTTTTAACTTCATTATATATATCTCCACTAGCTGATTTTATATCATCTGGCGGATTGCCTCTATCAATACTTTTCTGAATAGAGGACTTTTTGGCCTCTAAAATTTGAGAAACCTGATGTTGTTGAGAGTATTTTTGGCACAACAATACAAGGACTTCATCAGCAAATAAATAAGATTCTATATTCCTGTGAGATAGAACACGAGTTCCTTGTTTGATACAATCTTTTACTTCTTCTTCTGTTCTGTCATCTCTGTCAACAAGACGAATAACTTTAACGCCTTTAGCAATAGCTTTAATTGTTTGGACGAGTGCTAACCTGTCTGCCTCAACATCATTTGCTGCGCCAGTCGAAATAAATTGAGTATCAGGAAATTCTGTAGAAAATATGTTTTCGTAGCATCGCGCATCAAATTCAGCGTTTTTAGGCTTGCCTGTTCCTTTAGGGTTTCCTTCGCAAATAACCAATTGTTGAGGGATTATAAACTCAGATAGTTCATCCAATGTTACTCTTAGCGTTCTTTGCCAAAAGGTACGGTTTACAGGGTGAGGCTCTAATATTTGAGGAAGATCAAAATCCTTATCGTTAAAATCAAGAAATAGCACTTGTTTGGGATTAGCTTCCTGCAAGCTTTTTGCACAGTGCATCATCCCAATTGAATGTGTAGCTATCCAAAGTTGGCTATTATCTGTAATAAGATTAAAAAGTTCTTGTAGTAGCTTACTTTGAACACGGTTATTCAAATGAGTTTCTGGCTCATCAATACAGAAAACTGTATCATTAAAATAATCTTTTTTTACAATCAAATCTAAAAGCAAATCGAAAGCAGCTTTTTCTCCTCCCGATAAATTTTTATAACGAAACCCTTGGCTAGCTCCTTTGGTAAAGAAAAATGTTCCTGACTCCAAAATATTTTTTATTCCATCAAGAACTAAGTCATCAAAAACTCGTAGCATTGATTCGCGTATTTGACCAATTAATTCTTCCCGTAGTTCTTGAACACTGAGTTGATCTCGTGTCCCAGTATAGATAGCATTTAGAGTTTCTGCAACTAATCTTTGGTAATTAATTAAAACAGATACATCATTATCAATAAATTTTTGTATTCGGCTTAAATCGTGTTCTTCTCCTATTTTTTGAATATGTGTAGAAAGAACGTCTGCTTCATTCCGATATGCAGACCTAAAATGAAACATTTTACGATTTTGTTCTTTATCTTGCAATAAAGGTTGATGAAAATCGATATTAACTAAGTTAGCCCTGTTTGATTCAGGTATACCAACCTTAGAGTGGTAATCCTTATCATAATTATAACCTATGTTCAAAAAAATTCTATGCCAGGTAAGAAAGGCATCAAAAACTGATGATTTACCACAACCATTAGCACCTGTCATTACAACTAATTTGGCAGTGTCAGGAATAGATTGAATAGTAAGATTATGAAATCGCTTAAAGGATTTGATTGTAACTCTTTTAATTCGCATAACTAATGAGATTATCCAGCAAATAACTTAAAATTAGAATATTTTACAGCGTTTCTCGCTGTATATTCCAGTACTTAAAGAGCATAGAGCTACCATGTTCTGCTAGTAAATAGCTACAGTAATCTTCCCATACTTGAGCATCCCAGTATATAAGGTCTCCTTTTAAATGCTCGTAAGTTTCACTAGAATTTCTATATCGAGTATCCAAAAAATTCTCAGGATAACTAACTTCAGTATGAGCAGGAATATTATGCTGTGCCATTATCCTCAATAACGCTATTCCTTCTTTTTCCCACATTCTAAGATGTTGAATAACATAAGATATGCTGGCAGGATTTGACTGATCAGCTACCACAATAATGCAAAAACCTAAATATAAAGGATCTTTGTGATCGGGTTCTATATATCCTTCCTCAAACGCTTCAATTATAGCCTGTGCTTGATTTTCTTTTAAAACTATATCAATCCACCAATTAGGAATATTTTCTGTATCAAATCCATATCCACACATTAACCAGAAACTACCAACAATATTTTGGTGGTGATTCTTAAGTAAAGATATTGCTCTTGTACAACTTGTGACACCAATGCGAGGTAAAATTACAGCCATTGTTAATTTTCTAGATTATAAATTAAGGTATTAGGTAAAGTATTCCCAAACGCCGTATCTATGCTTATAAATTTATGGGGTCATTTATTAAATCTAGCGCTCGCTTAAGAACCGTGTTTAGAGTTTCCCGTACTTCTGTTGTTCGGTTTACTACATGACTACCTACTTTGTAGCATTTCTTAACAAATTCATCAATAGAACACCCTTCCAACATTACCAGCACCATATCTACTTTCTTACCTCTCGTACCCACAGCCAGCTAACTTACTGCTAACTTGGATACTTATAAGTAGGTGGGCATAATTAAACGTCAAACGCCAAATTCTAAAACTCTCTCAGCGCAAGGATTTTCGTTTTTCCTATGTTATCTTTATTTTTGCCCACCTACTTATTAGAAATCATTGTAAGATAGCCATTGCTCACCTACGCTTCAATGAGACTTTCAAGCGCAGATAACAATGCCCACCTCACCTAAAATATTTAAAAAAATGAATCAATAATGAAAAAAATACCCCTTGCCCTCATCCACAAGATAGATGTATAATTACTTATATTAAGAAGGGGAGTAGCTGCTAGCAAACCTCATAGTTGCACCAAACAGATTTTGCTAGCCCATCTGAATCAACATACTGGCGATGAGCCTGGTTTAGATGACAAGTTTATCTCGTCCGGTTAGTTATTTGTGCAGAGCAAATGATTAATCGTAAATGACGGAAATTTGCAAGCGAGACCTTCACTGAGTTCACATCTGACGTGAGCTTGGTGAAGTGTTTTTGCATTCATCAAGCTTCACTCAGAAAGAGAGAAAAAACGAGAGGAGCTTGAGGAAATGCTGACTGCTTTTACGGCTGGTTTATTACTAATTACCGTTTCCGAATTAGGGGATAAAACTTTCTTTATTGCCGCTATTTTAGCGATGCGTCATTCGCGACGCTTGGTATTTGCAGGTGCGATCGCAGCTTTAGCGGCAATGACCATTTTATCTGTTTTAGTAGGACAAGCAGCGTCTTCGTTACCGAAATTGTATGTTTACTACGCAGAAATAGTTTTGTTTTTGGCTTTTGGGCTTAAATTATTATATGAAGCTAGCAAAATGCCCGCCAAGGGCGATTGCGATGAAGCAAAAGAAGCATTAGAAGCGGTAAAAGAAGCAGAAGCAAAAATGCCTTATAAAGATAACCCGCTCACCATATTACTGAAAACTTTTATGATGACCTTTGTGGCAGAATGGGGCGATCGCACCCAATTTGCCACAATTAGTTTAGCTGCTGGCTACAACCCAGCCGGAGTCACCATTGGAGCCATTTTAGGGCATGGAATTTGTGCGGCGATCGCAGTTGCGTGCGGACGCTCGATCGCCAAACGCATTTCCGAACGTGCGATGACAGCGTTGGGAGGACTGTTATTTTTGATTTTCGCTATAGTGTCCTGGATCGAAGGAGTTTAATTCGCCGCCTGGGAATCATTAGCATCTGGATTTTCTTCTCCATCAGCTTGGGGGGTACTGTTAGGAGTTTCCGCCGCTTGGGGAGAAGGAGAAGCAGATGCTAGCTGAATAATTTGGTCTTTATACTGAGAAGGAGCTAAAGAAGCAGAGGAAGAAAAAAGCGGTTGAGCCTCTTCATTTTTACCTTGCTTTTGCAGGACGATCGCCTTCGCTAACAAAGGACGGAAATCTTCCTTATTAGCCTTCATAGCTTTATCGTAAGCGGCGATCGCATCCGAATAGCGTTCCTGTTCCGCGTAAACTCGTCCCAACATGATATGTACGGACACCTCATCAACCGTCCCGTACTTAATTTGGTTCAGCTTAGAAGCATTATCCAGCGTATCTTGGAGTAATCCGATCGCCGCTTCCGGGCGTTTTTGATCCAGCAACAAACTCACCAAACCATCCAAAGCATTTACATCTCCCGGATTCGATTCTAAAATCGAGCGATAAGCCGTCGCCGCTCCTTCCAAATCCCCTATATATTGCTTGGTTTGAGCCAGGAGAATAGTGTACTTAGTTTCCTTGGGATTCTGCTGGGCTAACTTTTCCATCGGCTCTAGGGTATCCTTAATCGAACCCGCCCCCAGCCTAGCCAACTCTAGCTTAGTTTGAATCAATCCTTCCAATGCCGTGCGATCGTCTGGTTTGCGCTGCAAAACCAATTCGTAACCTTTCGCCTGAGATTCCAATTCTGTTTGCTGGGCTACCACCGCTTGAGCAGTTGGTGTCGGCTGAGTGTTAACAGAAGGTTGCGCTTGCTTGAGAGCGTTACTCACCATAGGAATTAAGGAAGACCTACCCAGGAAAAATCCTCCCACGGCAATTAGTACCAGGAGTAACACTCCACTAAATAACCAGCGACGGTTAGTTTTTTTAGAAGCTCTGCGAATGCGCTTTTGGGACACGAGACAGGTTTGAACTCTACAGACATTATCAACTTTGTGGAAATTAAAGCAAGCAGGCTAGTTTTGATTAGCTGGTGCTTCGGGAGGAGTCACGGCAGGCTGACTGCTGTTAGGAGATTCTGGCGTAGTAGTAGCAGGCTGACTGCTGTTAGGAGATTCTGGCGTAGTAGTAGCAGGCTGACTGCTGTTAGGAGATTCTGGCGTAGTAGTAGCAGGCTTGGCTTCGGTTTTGTTAGCTGGAGATTCAGTAGAAGAACTAGTTGGCGCTACGGCTTTAGTTTCAAATTGTTGGACTTGCGCTTTGATTTCTTCCTTCAACTCCGGTGGTGCCAACTCGGTAGCAGAAGCGTAGAGAACTTTTGCTTCGTCTGTTTTCCCTTGCAATTGCAGGACGATGCCTTTTGCTAAGACTGGGCGAAAATCTTTTTTGTTGACTTCGCTCGCGCGATCGTAAACTGCGATCGCCTCCGTAAACTTCTGCTGCTGTGCATAAACCTGGCCTAAAGTCAACTGAATAGTCACGTATTCATTCAAAACCGTGGCATTCTCTGGCTCTCGCTGCAAAACAATCTCATAACTCTTCGCCCTAGCTTGCAGCTGCTCTTGCAGATTCGTCACTGCCGCCTCAGGAGATGCCCCCGGTTTGCTAGCAGAAGATTGGTTTTGGTTAAAAACTTCACTCAAAACCGGAATGAAGGAAAAACCAACAAAGCCAATAACTGCCATGATTAAGACCGTATTAATCAACCAGCGACCGCGCTTTTGAGACACATTAATACTTTGAACTCTGATCGTATTATCAGTCAGAATTCAAAATTCAGAACTCAGGAGTCAGAACTCAGGAGTCAGAACTCAGGAGTCAGGAGTTAGAGTTAACAAATTTTTGCTTTCCCTTTTCCTTTCCCTTTCCCCCTGCCCCCCTGCCCCCCTGCCCCCCTGCCCCCCTGCCCCCCTGCCCCCCTGCCCCCTGCCCCCTAGCCCCTAGCCCCTAGCCCCTAGCCCCTAACCCTTACAATCTTGAGAAACTTGGCGGATGAGAGCGTTATTTCATTGCATTGAGTAAAATAGGCAGGCTGATTTAAATATCAGCTGCGATGCAATCACCAACGGCAGTACACCTAGCGGCGACAGTCGATGTCGGCTTTAACAACGCCCTGTGAACTCCAGAGTGAACGCCAGAGCGAATAGAGTAGAAGATACAGGTTTTGGCTTTTGGCTGGTACCGCCCATTTTCAAATAGCCCTTTTCATCAGGGATATTTATACAAATCCAGGCAAGTACTTATCTCTTACGAGAAGCCAGAAAAATGTGTCTCCGCTGCAAGGAGTTCTTATGAGTCCCTCTCCGAATCAGTTCCCCCAGTCTTCTAACAATTCTGACCAAGCTCAGACTAGCGAGCGGGTAATTCGTCGTCCTAATCCACCCAAACCCGCTCCTTTGCCAGCACCTACCCCCCCTCCCCCACCAGCGGCTACCGCTCCCACTCCCGCGAGTAGCAATGCTAGTACTGAGAGTGTGGTTGGTGAAGCCAAGTTATCCGATCGAGATTTCGATCGACGACAACAACCGATTCCGCCACCGAGCGAACCGATGCAATATCGGGCCATCGGCTTAGTGCGGGGTAAATACACTCCCAGCGAAGAGCAATTTACACGGGGTACTTTAGTAGCCACCGATGAAACGCCGATCGATGCCGTATTATTAGGGCGGGTAATGAGTCTGGTGAAAAATCACCTAGATTTAGCCACCGATCATCTATGGGTAGTTTATCCACGGACAAGACAACAAGACGGTGACCTCCACGTCCAAATTGTGGGCGTTTGGGAACCAGAAAAACTTGACAAAACTTCTACAGATGAAGCAGCAGATGAAGCAACTGAGCCATCAAATGCTGAAACTTTAGAACCTGCAAATCCTTCTCCCCCGGTGGAAGATGGTTATTTTTCCATTCTCGGTGAAGTGGGATTGCAGAGGCGAGACGGCCGAGAGCTGGTGGTCAGAA
>CAZJJR010000230.1:9950-10873 GCA_964546365.1 uncultured bacterium
CAAAGGTATTTTGGAAAAAAAAGCTGTGGGTTACTTTTGGGATTTCCAAATTCAGCGAACGGGTAACGACCTCTTAATTAAAGAGGCAACCGAAATCGGGCCGACTCGTCCCAAAAAACCCAGAAAGCCCGGTTTCAAAGGAGGAAAAGGCGGCGGACCTAAAGGCAGAAAACCTTGGAAGCCAAACCAATCTAAACGTCCGGGCGGCCCTCCCACAGGTCAGCCAATCTCTGATAAGCCAGCACCTAAACCAATCAAACGTCAACAACCAAGTGGCGACGCACCTAAATAAATAACGAAGTAGGGGAGAAAAGTGAAAAATTAGTAATTCCCACAAGAGTTACTTAATTTTTGTGTTTTCTCCCCTCTTCAGTTGAATTTTTAACTTGAATTTCAATATCTATAAAGTAAAAAGCTTGCTAAATATTTTCTCTGCTTTCGATCGGTAAATTTTTTAAATTATCGTCATTAATATAATAACTTTGCCTGCCAAATAATAAAGACAACAAAATTCTCTACCTTTTCCCTCTTTTCCCTCGCAATGAACCTTTCTCCTACCACCCCAGTCTAAACACAGCAAACCAAGCCATTAAGGGAGACACGAGAGGTGTATCTTGTCCCAGGGGTGAACGTGCCAGACAGCGAGTTATCAGACTCGTACTTAGCCGAACAGAGTATATTGGGTGACCAGCAACGCTTTCGGCAACTTTACCATCGCTATCACCAAAAAGTGAGGTCTACACTATACCAACTGTGTGGACAATCCTCCCTTGATGATTTAGTCCAAGAAGTATTTTTGCGGGCGTGGAAAGGACTGCCCCAACTGCGAAAGCCATCACAATTTTCCACTTGGCTTTATCGTATCTGTTGGAACGTAGCTTGCGATCGACGGCGGCAATTTGCCCAAGAACGCACATTTAATA
>CAZJJR010000231.1:0-10852 GCA_964546365.1 uncultured bacterium
AATAACTCCAATGCCCTGATCGAGCAAAGCTTCTTGGCAAATTTGTTGAATTTTTGCTTTGATTTCCTTTTCTTCTGGAGGTAAACCGTAAGCATTAATTCCCTTTTTTCCAGCCCGATTTACTGCGGCTTTTACTTCTGCCAAAGGTAAAGGTTTCTTTAAAACTTGCTGATAAGTTTGTAACCAAGTTAGGGGGCTAATATATTCAAAATTAATCGTTAAATAACCTTTATCTTTTCCAGTGGGAACAAAAGATAAATAATCATTGTTATACCCAAACCGAGAATCACCGATCGGATCTCCCCAAGCGCCGATGATGTCATAAGTAAAACCCTCTGGCAATATTAAATCATCAACTACTTCGTAAGTGCTGTAATTTTTTACTTGCTCGGCGGCATTCATTTCATTTATTTCCAGCGGCATAGGGCCTTTCACTGGCTGAAAAATCAGTTTTCTCCCAACTAATCCGATCTTGTTGCCTAGAAAAGTAGTTACGGCTAACGCGCCTGCACCTACCCCTAGCAAAGTTAATAATTCTCTACGTTTTAGCTTCATATAAAGCTTTTAACTAAGTTGACCAATTTTAGCTGGGAAAAAGTGGCAATTTCACACACAACTGTAATCTTACTAGTTTAGGTGTAGGTAAGATTTTGGTAATCTCTAGGTTAAGCCAGCAAAAAAATATGGACGAGCTTCGTGTCCGTAAGCAAATTTTTAATTTTTTAATTTTTTGATTTTAATTTTTTATCGGTTTCCCGTTACTATGTAAGCTACTCGTTGACCGATATTCGTAGCGTGATCTGCCATTCGTTCCAAATGACGGATCACTAATGCCAACAACAGAATAGGCTCAACTACTCCTTTAACGTCTCGCGCGCTGGCTAGGCGCTGATAAAGCGTTTCGTAAGCAGTGTCTACTACGTCATCTTGCTGTTTCACTCTTTGTCCGCCTTCTGCATCCAGATCCGCTAAAGCGACTAAACTCATGGCCAGCATAGCTTGAGCTTGATGGGACATCACGGCTATTTCGGACAAGCAAGGATGGGGTGGATAAGGGAAAAGTTTAACGGCAATTTCGGCCAGATCTTTCGCATAATCCCCTATTCGTTCTAAATCTCGCACTAACTGCATATAAGCGCTTAAAACGCGCATATCCTTAGCTACTGGAGCTTGCAATGTCATCAGAGTAGCGCTATCTAGCTCGATTTGGCGGTAAAATCGATCGACTTGCTTATCCAATAAGGGAATGGCTTCTGCTGCTGCGAGATTGCGATCGAATAAGGATTGATGGCAAAGCCGAAACGACTGTTCGACCAAAGCACCCATCCGCAAAACATCACCCTCTAAGCGTCTCAAGCTTCGATCGAACTGCTGTCTTTCAGGATGGTGGTTGAAACGAGAAGTGTTCACCCTAACATTAGGAAAAACCATAAAAGTGTATTTGAGGTTTAGCTCCGAACTCCGCTTAAGAGCAAAGTTCATCGTTATCTTTAATACTTCGGTATGTGAAAAAAAAGTATTTTAAGTTACCAAAAAAAGAGATTTTTAATCCGCACCGAGCAACTTAGTATTCAGCACGGTTGTTAGGAGCGATCCCCTCTCCATAAGGTAATTCAATTTTTAGCCAAGCGCCACCTGTTTGCGGATCGTTTTTTGCCTGGATCGAACCTCCATGAGCAACAATAATTTGGCGGACAATTGCCAGACCTAATCCACTACCAGTGTTATTTACCGATACATTTCTCTCTCGATCCGCAGAAAAAGTTGGCTGCCGAGTTCGGGAAACATCTCCTCGATAGAGTCGCTCAAAAACATAAGGCAAATCGGATTCTGGAAATCCGGAGCCTGAATCGATAATATTAATTTCGACAAACTTAGGAACATCTTCCTGAGGAATGAGATTTACCTTTACCCCAATTACTCCAGAAGAAGGACTATATTTAATACTATTGTCAATTAAGTTAAGAAATACTCGGTATAAGCGAGACTCATCAGCTTCTATCCAAACTGAGTCTGGCCCATTGTAGGTCAGACTCAATTGCTTTGGTTCGCTTAATGGTTCCAAGCTATGCCAAACTGATAGAATCAAAGAACGCAGTTCAAAAGTTTGGCGGCGTAATTTACTAGAAGAATCTGCTTCCAATTGGCTTAATTCCAGCCAATCTTGCACTAAATTAATTAATCGATTAATTTCCGGTAACATTCGCTCGACCCATCGATTCATCGGCGGTTGCAAGCGATCCTGTAAGGCTTCTGCTACTAAGCGAATCGAAGTCAGAGGAGTTCTCAGTTCGTGAGCTAAGTCAGAAACCCACCGATCTTGTGCTTGGGAAAGCTCGATAATAGCTTGGCGATTTTCCAAAAATACGCCTACTTGTCCGTCAGGTAAAGGCCAAGTATAGGCTCCGATCGTCACAGACGTACTTTTGCCGATCGCTTCTGCATAAGGGTAAGTTGGGTGAAATACCCATTCTTGCTGAATCGGCTGTTGTTGGTGACGAGTTTGTTCGATTAATTGATCGAGTTCGTAAGACCTGACTAACTCTAGAAGTAAACGTACTTGTCCTGGTTCCCACCTATCAATATTCAACAGTTCCCGCGCCTGTTGGTTGCACCAAAGTAATTGGTTTTCTTCATCTACGATCAAAAAGCCGTATGGTGCAACCCGAAGTAACTCTTGCCATGTTTCTAATTCAGTTTCCAGGTTCTCCACTTGCTGGTTAATGCGAGCAAAACCCCGCCGCAGACGAGAGATCGCTGGCAAAGCCGGTTGCGGGCCATTATTTGGTAGCGATCGCAGCAATTGCCCCAGCTGCTCGTAAAACCAAGCCTGCCAACATAGCCAACAACCAATTCCGATGGCAAGACCAAAAAAAAAGGCAACGATGCTCATGCCAATTGCTAATTATTTAATAGTTAATTGTCATTTGTCATTTGTTATTTGTTATTTGTCACTTGTCATTTGTTATTTCCTGTTGACAGATGACTAATGACCGATGACTAATCACTTAATGACCAATGACTAATGACCGAATTAACGATTAACCAAAACGATATCCAAAACCTCGAATAGTGACAATATACTCTGGATGACTGGGATCGCGCTCTAATTTTTCCCGCAACCAGCGAATGTGAACGTCTACGGTTTTACTATCTCCCACAAAATCAGGCCCCCAAATATGGTCGAGTAATTGTTCCCTAGACCATACTCGCCGAGGATAACTCATAAATAATTCAAGCAAGCGAAATTCTTTCGGTGCGAGGCTAACTTCTTCGCCCCGCAGAAGCACGCGACACTCCTGAGGATAAAGAGAGATTTCCTTAAACTGCAAAATAGGTGGTTGAGTAGCGGTACTTAAGCGTTGGCGGCGCAGTAAAGCTCGACAACGAGCCACAAATTCCCGCATACTAAATGGTTTGGTCAGGTAATCATCCGCTCCTACCTCCAACCCTAGCACCCTGTCTGTTTCGCTTCCTTTGGCAGAAAGAATTAAAATCGGTACTGGATTACCTTGACGACGCAGTAAACGACAAATATCCAGTCCGTTAACTTGGGGTAGCATTAAGTCTAATACCACTAAATCGAACAAAAATTCTGTGGGTTCAGTATAAGTACCCTGCAACAAAGTAATTGCCTTTTGCCCGTCTATGGCAGTAATCACTTCGTAATCCTGCTCTTCTAGAGCCATTACGATCATTTCTCGGATTAAGTCTTCATCCTCAACGACGAGAATGCGACTCTTCTGACCGATTCCTGCTCTAGAAGGAGTTTGATTTAACTCAAGGGAAAACATGATTGAGAGAATTTTTAGGTATGTAATTCCATCCAAAAGATAACTCGATAGTGGCCTTAATTTACTTAAACTAAGGAAAAGTAAAGTTAAAATTTGCTACCGTGAATACTTACCTGCTGATTAGCGGTTTAAAATCTACCCCCATCAGGGTGAAGTTTGTCAAATTTTTAGATAGTTATGCTATTACATTTAAGTACTTGGCCGGAAGTAGAATCTTATTTGACGAGATCTAAAGGTATCATTTTACCGATCGGTTCGACGGAACAACACGGGCCAACTGGATTGATCGGAACTGATGCTATCTGCGCGGAAGCGATCGCGCGCGGTGTAGGAGATGAAGTAAACGCGATGGTTGGCCCGACAATCAATGTAGGAATGGCATTGCACCACACCGCTTTTCCCGGCACGATCAGTTTGCGACCCAGCACGATGATTCAAGTGGTGAAAGACTACGTGACCAGTTTGGCAAAAGCTGGATTCGCTAAATTTTTCTTCATTAACGGTCACGGCGGTAACGTTGCTACTCTAAAAGCCGCTTTTGCGGAAACTTACGCTCATTTGGCAGATTTAAATCTCAGTAATGCAGATTCGGTAAAGTGTCAAACAGCTAATTGGTATATGTGCAGCAGCGTCTACCAATTAGCAAGAGAGTTATATGGCAATCAAGAAGGAACTCACGCTACCCCTAGCGAAGTAGCTTTAACTCAATATATTTACCCTGAGGCAATTAAAAAAGCGCCTCTATCTGCGGAAGTATTTAGCGGACATCCCATTTACGGCGCTGCTGACTTTCGCCGCCATTATCCAGATGGACGCATGGGTTCTAACCCCGCTTTGGCTACTCCCGAACACGGAAAGCAATTCTATGAATTGGCAGTGAAGGAATTGTGTAATAGTTACCTACAATTTCTCAATTCAGATTGAAAAATTACGAATCTTAAGTTATACCAATATCAATGATATAGCAGCAATTGGATAAGGTGCATATGCGAGCGCAAAGTCTGGAGCTAATTAAGCGATTATTTTCTACTTGCTTAAAAAAAAATCAATGTATTTACCTAAATTAGTTAGATAATCCGATTGATTTTTATCCATTCTAACCGGAACGCTCGTTCATCTTTATCAACTAAGGTAAGCCTCATTTTATGGATGACTTTTTAAGTCAATTATGGCAATATTTCTATGAAGTAATTACTTCTCCAATCAAAATCGGCGAAGCTTCTATATCGATTAGTTCGGTAATTAAACTAATCTTCTCTTTACTATTAGTTCTCTTTATTTGTCGGCTTCTCAAACAATTCCTAAAAGACCAAGTGCTTGCTAGGATGAGGATCGATCGGGGAAACCGAGAAGCAATTTCCACAATTATAAGTTACGGGGTAGGTACATTAGGCTTTTTAGTCGTCCTGCAACTTAGCGGGTTTAATATCGCTTCTTTAGCAGTGATCGCTGGTGGCTTGGGCGTTGGTATTGGTTTCGGTCTACAAGATGTCACGAAAAACTTTGTTTCTGGGGTAACATTACTAATAGAAAGAAAACTAAAAGTAGGAGATTTCGTTGAATTTGATGGCATGACCGGCTATATCAAAGAAATTTCCATTCGCTCTACGACTATTAAAACATTTTCCGGTGGAGATGTGGTAGTCCCCAACAGCGAATTAGTGAACGATCGGATTTTGAATTGGAGTTTAGAAGATTTCACTGGTAGGATTGATATTCCAGTCAGCGTAGCTTATGATAGCGACCCAGTGCTTGTAACGGAAACTCTTTTAAAATCTGCTTATATGGAGCCAGCGGTTTTATATGAACCGCCTCCTAGAGTTATATTTGTGGGTTTTGGTGAAAACGGTTTGAATTTTCTTTTATGGGTTTGGGTAAATCGGATTGATGATAGAGTAACGATTAAAAGTTCTTTAAATTTCATTATTGATTATAATTTAAGACAACAAGGTATAACTTGCCCATTTCCCCAAAGAGATTTATGGCTTCGCAATCCAGATGTACTATCTTCTTTAACATCATCTGCGCGAAAAAATGGAGAACGCGATTTAAATAGCAATGAAGTTGTTGACTCGGAATCGGTAAAAGTAAATTTGTCACCGACTCCATCTTTTAAACCATTAGCCATTAAGGATTTGCTGCGACAGGTAAAATATTTTCAGAATTTTACCGATTTAGAATTACGTCAATTAATTGAAATCGGCTATCGCAAAAGGCTTACATCATCGGAAATTTTATTTAGAGAAGGCGATCCAGGCGATGCTTTTTATATAATACTTTCTGGTTCTGTAGAAGTCTTTGTTGCCAAAATTAATAAACATTTGACTACTCTGGAAGTGGGCAAATTTTTGGGCGAATTAGCTTTGATGCTGGGTATTCCTCGCACTGCTACGGTGAGGGCGTTGGAAGATACTATTTTATTTGCAATTAACAAGAAAGGGTTTGAAAAAATATTAAGAGAACAGCCGGAATTGTGCGAAGTAATTGTTCAAGAGTTGGGCAAACACAAGGAGGAGTTGTCGGAACGGCAAAAGCAGTTACGAGATATGGGTTTGGTGGATGAAGATGAGGATGATAAAAATCCGATCGATTGGGTGAGAAAGCGTTTGAAGAATTTGTTTGATTTGTAGTATTTTTTCTATGCCAATGAATTGGATTGTATCTAAAAAACACCTACATAAGAGGCGGATGGCAGAAGGCAAAAAACATAAGAAAAGACTGAAATAAAAACAAGGGTTTGATTAATCTATCAAACAGAATTAAGTAGTCAGGAGTCAAAATTCTCCAATTGAATTGGAGTGCAACTGGTGGATGAATAAACAGGTTTAAAACCCCCTCCAAATCATAGATTTGGAGGTGCAACAATTCAGTCGCGGGTCTCTTATCCCCGACTGATTGATTCTGACTTCTGACTTCTTCTTCAAGATGATGCTACTCATCCATATAATCTTCGTCATCCTCATCGTCATCGCCACCAAAACTAGGCTGAGAGGGAATTGCGGCGACGATCGCATCGATCACTTTGCCCACGGGAACGATCTCTAATCCCAATTCACCGAATTTTTGCCCTTTGGGAACGATCGCGCGTTTAAATCCTAATTTCGCTGCTTCTTTCAAGCGCAATTCCATCTGGGAAACGGCGCGAACTTGTCCGCCTAATCCCACTTCGCCAATTAACACGGTACTCGGATCGACGATCCGATCGCGAAAACTGGCTACGATCGCGATCGCCATTCCCAAATCTACCGCCGGTTCTCCCACATTTAAACCACCAGCCGAAGCCACGTAAGCATCTAATTTCGATAAAGGAACGCCCACCCGTTTTTCCAATACCGCCAAAATTTGTAGCAATCGGTTATAGTCAACCCCAGTAGTCGATCGGCGGGGAGAAGCGTAACTGGTGGGACTTACTAAGGCTTGTAATTCTACCACGATCGGGCGCGTTCCTTCACAAGCCACTACTAAAGAAGTTCCCGGAACTACTTCATCGCGATTACCTAAAAACAATTCCGAAGGATTGGAAACTTCTCGCAGTCCCCGATCGACCATTTCAAACACGCCGATTTCGTGAGTCGCGCCAAAACGGTTTTTTACCGATCGCAACAGTCGGTGAGAAGCAAACCGATCGCCCTCAAAATAAAGTACCGTATCCACTAAATGTTCCAAAACTTTCGGCCCTGCGATCGCTCCTTCCTTGGTGACGTGGCCCACAATTAACAGCGTGATATCCTCCCGCTTCGCCACCTGCATCAGTGCCGAAGTACATTCTCGTACCTGGGCTACCGAACCAGCCGCCGAAGTCAAATTAGGCAGATAAATCGTTTGAACGCTATCAATTACTGCCACTTGGGGTTTGAGTGATTCCAACTCTCTGAGAATTTCCTCTAAATCTGTTTCCGCTAATACGTATAAATTAGCACCATCATTCTTTTCTAGATTCGTAATATCATCTACTCTAGCTAACATTCCCTGCGCGTCTGACGGTTCGGTAGCAGGGACGGGGCTATCTTCCTCCACAACATCCTCAGTATCAAATACACCAAGTCGAGAAGCTCGCAGTTTCACCTGTCTGCCTGATTCTTCCCCGCAGACGTAGAGAATGCGATAGCGATCGGACAAACTCTTCGCCACCTGAAGTAGCAAAGTTGACTTACCGATTCCCGGGTCGCCCCCAATCAGTACCAAAGAACCCGGGACAATGCCACCGCCCAATACGCGATCGAGTTCTCCATAGCCAGATAACCAGCGCTCCTCCTGTCCATCCACAATTTCTGGAAAAGTCAGAGAAGACCTCGGTTTGGCAGGCTTAGTAACAGTTTTGGGATTACCTTTATTGACAGATTGCCAATTAACTCTGACTGGTCCTGCTCCCGTGGTAGACGACACGAATTGCTCTTGCAGGGAGTTGTAAGTGCCGCATTCCGGACACTTGCCAAACCATTGTGAAGTCTCTGCCCCACAATCGCTACAAACGTATAAAGTTCTGGGCTTAGGCATTTTATAATTTGTTAAACAATGTTACTGAGAGGCACTTAAATCTTAAAAAAGCTTGAAATGCAATAACAGTAAGAATTCCGGCCTTAAATTACTGACTGGTTTAGGGTAATATTTTAATGTAATGGTACTAAAAATTAACCTTTAGAAACGCTACAGATTAAGGAGCATTGAGAAACTTGGAAAGCCATAAAGAAAAAATTCTGGTGGTGGACGATGAAGCCAGCATTCGGAGAATTTTAGAAACTCGCCTATCAATGATTGGCTATGATGTCGTAACTGCCGCCGATGGCGAAGAAGCCTTAGAAACTTTTCGCAACGCGATTCCCGACTTAGTAGTTTTGGATGTGATGATGCCAAAGCTAGATGGGTACGGCGTTTGCCAAGAGTTGCGAAAAGAATCGGACGTACCGATCATTATGCTAACAGCTTTGGGAGATGTGGCCGATCGCATCACCGGTTTGGAGCTAGGCGCAGATGATTACGTCGTCAAACCATTTTCTCCCAAAGAACTAGAAGCTCGCATCCGTTCCGTATTGCGGCGGGTGGATAAAACTGGTGGCGGTGGCATTCCCAGTTCCGGCGTGATCCACGTCAGTAACATCAAAATCGATACCAACAAGCGGCAAGTCTACAAAGGTGACGAGCGCATTCGCCTCACGGGTATGGAATTCAGCTTATTAGAACTGTTGGTCAGCCGTTCTGGAGAAGCTTTCTCTCGCTCGGAAATTTTACAAGAAGTGTGGGGTTATACTCCCGAACGCCACGTCGATACGCGAGTGGTAGACGTTCACATCTCTCGGCTGCGGGCGAAGTTAGAAGATGACCCCAGCAATCCAGAATTGATTCTGACTGCTAGAGGTACCGGTTATCTTTTCCAAAGAATTATCGAACCTGGAGAAGAAGGGAAATAGTTTTGGGTCGTTGGTCATTGGTCATTGGTCATCGGTCATTGGTCATTGGTCAATCGGCAAAGACAAATCACAAATGACAAATCACAAATGACAAATGACGAAGGATCGAAATTATATATTGCGTCAACTACCAATTGTAGTTGGTGGGTTAGGAGCGGTTCTGTTACTGGTGAACCGCTTGCTAACACCTGGATTGACTGATTCTCAGGCTCGTTCCGATGTACTGGGGATAATTTTATGTGCGGTTTTGATTTTAACGGGGTTGCTTTGGCAACAAGTGCAACCTCGATCGCCCGATGCCGTACAGCTAATTGGTGAAGAAGGTTTTGAACTAGCGCCTGATTTGCCAGATCCGGTCAAAACAGAATTGGCTTGGGCGTCACATCTTTTATTAACTAATACGGCAACGCGATCGCTAATTGTTTGGTATCAAGACAAAGTGCTTTTGCGAAGGGGCATTTTACCTGCGAACTCTCAAGTAAAACCAGGATCGATTTTGCAGCGAGTCCTCGATAAGCAAAAACCCGTTTATTTAGTTAACCTGAAACTCTATCCCGGCAAAATCGAATTTGATTATTTACCAGAAAATACCCAAGGTGTCATCTGCCAACCGATCGGGAATCGAGGAGTATTGATTTTAGCTGCTAATGCCCCTCGCAGTTATACCCAACAGGATGAAACCTGGATTGCTGGAATTGCAGACAAAATAGAAGTAACCCTCAGCTTTTATTTAAATGATGTCGCACCAGCTGAGATTTAGTCTATGGTAATTCTGTACTGGCTACTCGTCCTGTTGATGATTGTTGGCGTCATCGGCGCGATCGTCCCCGGTATCCCTGGTTCTAGCTTAATTTTGCTTGCCGTGGTAGTTTGGGGTGCAATTAACGGTTTTAGCACTGTCGGTTGGGCATTGGGAATTGCTCTTTTAGTATTGATCCTCAGCGCAGGCATTGATTTTCTAGCTACCTACTGGGGAGCTAAACGCGCTGGTGCCAGTAATTGGGGTCAAATTGGTGCGATCGTTGGTTTAACGGTAGGGTTTTTAATCGGTGTTTTACCCATTGCTTTACCAGTTGGTGGGCCAGTTTTGATCGTGCTTGGCCCAGTTTTAGGCGCTGCGATCGGAGAATATCTCTACCGAAAAGAATTGGAAAGAACTCTGAGAATTAAGCAAGCGTTCAAAGCTGCGATCGGAATTGTCGTCGGTTCTATTGTAGGGCGAATGATTCAGGGCGTACTGGCAGTAGCAGCACTCGTCGTTTTCCTCTGGCAAACTTTACCTCAAATGATTTGGGGGTAATTTTTTTACCACAGATAAACACAGATAAACACAGATGTATATATAAATTGTTTATCTGTTGATAGGGATTAGTCTCTATATGTAGGGTGCGTTAGCGACAGCGTAACGCACCATAAAACTAACGCGATCGACTATTAACAGCTACATTTTTTCTTGTTTTAGTTCTGTTTTTTCTCGACTTGCCACCACAAAAGCAATTACAGCCAATACGTAGCAAACAAAACCCACCCAAAAGGAAGTGGATATACTGGAATTAAGAGCAATACAAACTGCCAACACGGAAGCACAAACCGAAGTTGCCCCATTAATTCCCCACAACCAAGGGGTTAACTCGCCAGACTTGGTAGATG
>CAZJJR010000232.1:0-10846 GCA_964546365.1 uncultured bacterium
AATGTTCCAGATGCCTATCTTAAATTTCCCCTGCTCTTTAACACAAGTGCAAGTTCAGCAACTTTCACCTGCTGCTTTGGCGTATCTGGGAGATGCGGTTTACGAGCTATACATACGTAGCTGTTATCTCCTGCCACCGAAAAGAGTCGAGAGTTATCATAGTCAAGTGGTGTCACAGGTAAGAGCCGAAGCACAGGCACAGCATTTGCGATCGCTCGAACCACACCTCAACGAGACAGAGTTAAACATTTTGCGGCGAGGACGCAATGCAGCTACCAGAGGCCCAAAGCGATTACCACCAAAAATTTATCAAAAAGCAACAAGTTTAGAAACATTGTTGGGATATTTATATATCACCGATCCTGAAAGATTAAATTACTTACTAGCCCAATTGGAGTTCGACTCCTCTCTAGAGAAGTAAGTTAAAATTGTCGCTGCGGTATGAGGCATAAAAAGTAAAAAGAAATATTAAATTAATGTGGTTTCTACATTAATAAATTTTCACTTTCGCCTTAAAAAAGTGACCTAAAGGCAAAATAGCAAATATGAAAAGATTTTAGTGATAGTTATTCAATCCGCAACCTGCAATCTAAAATCGAAAATCGAAAATCGACTGACTAAATTATCAAAAAAAACATGGCTACTAGAAATCGCAATCAGGAAGCTCAAGGTCAACCAAATCGGAAAAAGTCTTTCAAGCCAAGGCTAAAGCTGAATGCTGGTAAACCGAATACTGGTAAACCGAATACTGGTAAACCGAATGCTGGTAAACCGAATGCTGGTAGACCAGTTCGCGTGGCTAAAGGTATTGTCCGGTCACCTAAGCCTGCGGAGGTACGAAACCTTCCTTTAGAAAGAGAGGTACGAAACTTTCCTTTAGACAGAAAAGAAAAAGAAGAAACAGACTTAATTTACGGTCGCCAAACCGTGCTATCAGCGTTAGAGAATCAACGTTCTCTCAACCGCATCTGGATACTGCCCCAGTTACGCTACGATCCTCGTTTTCATACTTTATTACAACAGGCAAAAGCTAACGGAGCGGTAATTGATGAAGTGGAAGCCAAACGGTTAGACCAAATTTGCCAACGCGGTAATCATCAGGGTGTGGTAGCGCAAGTTGCCCCTTATGGTTACATAGAATTAGCAGATTTGATTGCCAAAGCAAAATCCGCTTCCGAACAACCCGTATTGGTAGTACTCGATAGCATTACCGACCCGCAAAATTTGGGGGCAATTATTCGGACGGCGGAAGCTTTGGGAGTGCAAGGGATGGTGATCCCGCAAAGACGTGCGGTGGGAATTACTTCTACCGTGATTAAAGTGGCTTCTGGTGCTTTGGAAAATTTGCCGGTGGCGAGAGTTGTCAATCTCAGTCAAGCTTTGGAAGAATTAAAGACGGCTGGTTTCTGGATTTACGGGACGGCGGCAGATGCTAGTATGCCCCTACATACGGTGAAAGAATTTTATACACCAACTGTACTGGTGATCGGTTCGGAAGGTGAAGGTTTGAGCCTTTTAACTCAAAAATGCTGTGATTTTTTGGTGTCTGTGCCCTTGCAGGGTAAGACTCCTAGTTTGAATGCTTCGGTGGCGGCGGGAATGGCTCTTTATGAAATTTTCCGCCGACGTTGGTCAAATACGTTACACCTAAAAAGCTTGAAGAAGGATAGTTCCGGGCAAAAAGAAGGTTAAGGAAGTTGGCGGGTCTGGATTAGGCAGCTTTGAGACGATCGATCGCTTCTGGATGATTTTCGAGCCAGCGATCGATATCTGCTAACACCTGTTGGGGTATTTCCCAAGGGAAAAGGTGGGCTGTGTTCGGGTAGCAGTGCCACTCACAGTTGTTCAGGTGACGGGCTGTTTCTAAACTAGACTCGCAAGTGATGTGGCGATCGGCTTCTCCTGCTAAAACTAATGCAGGGCATTGAATTTGGGATAGGTCTGTTAATCGGTTATAGCTGGCTCTCAGGGCTGTGTTGAGGGCGCGAATGGCTGGGTTCGATGTCCGCAAATAGGCGGCGATCGCTTCGGTGGCAATGTAGCGATAAGCACTAGGAGTATGTTGCTGGATCAGGTAGCGAAAGAGCGATCGCTTGCCGAAATTCTCGATATGCCAAGGCGCACCCGGTTGCAATTGGTTAATGAGGGCTGCTAATCCGGTGTATAAATTATCTTGCCAAGTGATGGGGGGATGGCTGCCGCGAGGTCGGGCGGCGGTGGCAATTAAGATTAAACCGCTGACTCGTTGGGGAAGTTTGAGGGCTAATTCCATTGCTAAGATTCCACCCAGCGACCATCCCAGTACTAAACAGCGATCGATCTTTAAGCGATCGAGTAGTGCTTCTAAGTCGTGTAAGTGGTCTGTCATAGCAAAATCGCGGTTAGTTTGACTTTTGCCATATCCCCGCAAGTCAGGGGCGATCGTTTGGAAGTGTTGGGAAAAATGTTGAGTGAAAACGGACATACTATTGCCCGATCCCGGATGTCCGTGCAAGCAAAGGACGGGAAAACCTTTTCCTTGGATGGAGAAGTTGAGATTAATCGGTGAAAAAATGCGATCGACCATAGATGGAGATAAAACTAGAAATGTTAACTCAAGTTGCGTTTTTACAATCGATCCCCCCTAAGCCCCCTTAAAAAGGGGGGAATCGGAGTTCAAAGTCCCCCTTTCTAAGGGGGATTTAGGGGGTCTAAAACGCCTAAACTCGTAACTAGCAACTTGGATTATGTTAATAACAAATCACCAATGACCAATGACCAATGACAAATAACCAATGACATCAAATCCAAATATCAGAAGTGCAATCTCCTCCAGGGTAACGCATTTCATGAGCGCGAGCAGGGCCAGCAGGTTCTTTGCCAAAATCAACGTAGAAATTATCGTCGATATTCATCCCGCCATTTTCCGTATCGCAGTTAATTTTCAACAGATAAGAACCTGTTTGATTGAATTGGGGGTAAAACTGATTATCCCAACTACTAAAGAGAGAATTAGTTACGTAAAGTCGCTTCCCATCAAGACTGAGTTGGAGCATTTGTGGCCCACCGCTTAATTGATGCCCGTTAACTTCTGGGGTTTTTCCTAATAAGCCGCCGCACCAAACTTGACCTGTTAATTTGGGCTGAGAAGGGTCAGAAATATCGTATTGACGAATATCTCCATGCAGCCAGTTGGAGAAATAGAGATAGCGATCGTCCATTGAAAGTAGGATATCAGTAATCAAGGAAGGCACGGGAATCGGCCACCCTTCTACTTCTACTGATGGAATGTCGATCGTTTTTTCCACTTCCCAATGACCGTTCGATTTATGCCAATGCCAAATGTTACTGCTAAGGGCTGCACCGACAAAACCATGCGTGCTATCAGGATTATGGTGAAAGCGCACCTCTAGAGGAATTAATCCTTCTTCACCTAAGTCAATACTTTGGATAATTTCATGCTTTGACCAATCCCAAAAATGTAGCTGTTTGCCATAATTTCCCGCCGCTACATCCTTGAGATCGAAACCACCATAATAAGTTTTCGGTGCGCCCCATTCGCTGCTCACCATCACGTTATGACGTGGCTGATACCAAAAGTCATAATTAAACTGCATCGCATCAGCTTTTTGTTCCCAACGTCCGACAATTTCAAAGTTTTCATCAAGTAATAAAAACCCTCCGGGTGCATTACCTTCACCATCACCCAGCATGGAAATCATGACATGACTATCAGCTAGACAATGTACTGTATGAGGTGCAGAAAGATCGGTTTTTTGTTTGATTTCTTCTGGTTCGATAACTTTATGTATCTTAGGAGCAAATTTATCCGTTGTGTCAACAATATAAATGCGGCTGGAACGTTGACCTGGGATTACTAAAAAACGACGAGATTTACTGGCATCACCATGACAAGAGCTACAAGCATTCCAACCAAAATGATGCAGTTCGTCGCCTATATATGACATTGGTAAACGATGAATTACTTGGGAATAAGTAGGAGAATTGGGATCGACATCTACAGTAGCTAAATAGTCTGGTTCTTCGATGCCAGTCCCAGTGTAAAGCGCAATTGTATAGAGCAATTTTTCCGGATCTGATTTAATAGCGGCCTCTGGAGAAGCATAGCCTGGGCCACAGCAAGCATGAGCCATTGTTTTGTCTCCTTAATAACATTTAGTAATGAGATTGTTTGTCGATATTAGCTTAGTTTAGATAAAATTGAGGTTCTGTTAAAAAAACTTGAATTAATCAAATGGAAATACGCGGTGTCTGGTTACCTAATACAGATAGCTTAGTGCTGACTTCTCAACAACGAATTACCGAAGCAATAGAGTTTTTGGCAGAAACGGGATTTAATGTAGTGTTTCCGGTTGTTTGGAGTAAGGGATATACGCTTTATCCCAGCCAAGTGATGGGAAAGTTGTTCGGAGTTGAAATTGACCCCCGCTATCAAGGGCGCGATCCTTTAGGGGAGGTAATAGAAGCGGCAAAACGGGTAGGAATTGCGGTGATTCCTTGGTTTGAATATGGTTTTGCTACTTCTTATAATCAGAATGGTGGGCATTTGTTAGCGAAAAAGCCTGATTGGGCGGCTTGCGATCGCAAAGGTAATTTGCTCAAGAAAAATAATTTTGAATGGCTGAATGCTTTTCATCCAGAAGTACAAAGTTTTTTGTTAAATTTGATTTTAGAAGTCGTAAAAAATTACGATGTTACTGGTATCCAAGGCGATGATAGATTACCTGCCCTGCCATCAGAAGGTGGGTATGATTTTTATACGGTTAGTTGCTATCGAAAGCAGTTTAAATGCAGCCCGCCAGGTAACCATAAAGATGGAAAATGGTTGCAGTGGCGTAGCGATTTGCTAACTGATTTTTTGGCACGTATTTACTGTCAAGTGAAAGCGATCGATCCTAATTTATTGATATCGATAGCGCCCAGTATCTATGATTGGAGTTTTAAAGAATATCTCCAAGATACAAAAGCCTGGGTTGATCGAGGATTAGTCGATTTGATTCATCCCCAATTATATCGGCGCGATTTTCATAGTTATAAATCTTTAGTCGATCGCCTAATTAATCATCAATTTAACAATAAACAACTACCTCTTTTAGCACCTGGTATTTTGTTAAATTTAGGATCGTCTTATCGAATCGACCCTGACTATTTGTTAAGTGCGATCGCGTACAATCGTCATTGTGGCATTACAGGAGAAGTTTTCTTCTTTTATGAAGGCTTAAGAAAGGATAATCATGCTTTAGCCAAAATTTTGCGTAATGGGCCATATGCTAAATTTGCTAATTCATAATTTACTCATTTTGGCAAATGAATGAGAATAAAAAAGTAAATTTTAATTTTGGCTTCTGACTCTTTAATTCCACCCTATTCAATTTTTGCTGACTTATAATGATAAGCTTCTTTAATGATTTCCTGATGGCAAACGTACCAATAATAAAGAGCTATGTTGATTTCGCTAAATAATTTTGGTACGCCTTCTAGTATGCTAGGAACTCCATCGCCATGTAAGTTAAGCGAGTCTACTACTATCGCCACAAACAATAAACCGATACCCGTCAATAACAAAAAATAAGGCGTTGATTTGATGATACGCCAAAACATTACAGCGTATATCAAGGCTACTATTCCATAAACTAGGCTGGTAACAATTTTGGAGATACCATATACTGTTAGAATGATATGAAATCGATAGATTTCATTCATCAAAAATGCTCCTGTTAATAGGGCAGAAGCCAGGATAAAAATAATTTTCTTGTGTAAAGGATTAATTGTTTTTAGTAAGCCGAAACTGAAGGCACAAACTATAGCTGGTACGGCACATAATAATTGAAAAGCATAGGTTAGCAATCTCAGTTCGGGAAAAATAGGTGATGGCGGAGGAAAAAATAATAAACTTACTGATGGACTAAATAACTTGGCATAAACAACTAGTAACAAAACCAACAATAAGGATAAACCATTGAGCCAAAGAACAAAACGGTAATTTTTCATAAATCAGCTTTAGTAGTAATTAAGCGAGCTATCTACATACCACTACTTTAGCATTTGGTCAGATGAATGATTAGTTAGTCAGGTATTTTACAATGACAGGAAACCAAAAATTTCAAGCCTTGCTCGTCAGCAAAAACGATGATAATAAATACGAGATTAATATTGTCGAGAAAAGTTGGAATGATTTACCTGAAGGCGAAGTTTTAATCAAAGTTCATTACTCATCCTTGAACTATAAAGATGCCCTTTCCGCTACCGGACATCCTGGAGTAACTAAAAAATTTCCTCACGTACCGGGAATTGATGCGGCTGGCGTTGTAGTTGCTAGCGAAGTTCCTCAATTTCAAATCAATCAAAAGGTCATCGTTACTGGTTTTGATTTGGGAATGAATACTTGGGGAGGATTTGGCGAATATATTCGAGTCCCTGCTGCTTGGGTAGTTCCTTTACCCGATGAATTAACAATGAAAGAAAGCATGATTTTAGGGACTGCTGGTTTTACAGCAGCACTCTCTATTGATGCTTTGGAAAACAATAATATTACTCCTGCTGATGGTGAAGTTTTAGTAACGGGTGCAACGGGTGGAGTTGGTAGTATAGCTATTTCTATATTAGCTAAATTAGGTTATTCAGTTGTCGCAGTTACGGGGAAAAAATCGCAGTATGATTATCTTAAATCTTTAGGGGCTGCCACAATTATATCGAGGGAAGAAGCGAACGACCTTAGTGGTAAAGCACTCTTAAAAGAACGGTGGAGTGGAGTAGTCGATACAGTGGGAGGTAATACTTTAGCGACTATTATTAAAAGCATGAAATACGGTGGTTGTATCGCAGCTTGTGGTTTGGTTGGCGGTGCAGAAGTTAATACTAACGTTTATCCTTTTATTTTGCGGGGGGTACGTTTGACAGGTATTGATTCGGTTCGGTATCCTATTTCTGGGAGATTGAAAATATGGAATAAGTTAGTTTCTGAGTGGAAAATCAATTATTTAAATAACATAGTAAAAAGTGTAGATATAGCAGGGATACCCGCCCAAATTAGTACTATTTTGCGAGGAGAAATTGTCGGTCGAATTTTAGTCGTTCATCAAGATGAGTAAATAATATAGCGCTGCCCAATGCCTTGAGTGGCTCTTGAACTTTAATATAATATTCATGAGGTAATTTCTTATTGTAATCGAATAGGAATTTGAATAATAAACTCCGTTCCTTGGCCAAGTGAAGATATACACTCTAAATTACCTTGATGTCTTTCTACTATAATTTGATAGCTAATCGTCAATCCTAAACCCGTCCCTTTTCCAATTGGTTTAGTAGTAAAAAACGGATCGAACAATTTAGCTTTTACTGCATCGTTCATTCCAGTCCCGTTATCCGCAATTCGGATAATTACATCATTAAAATTACTTATTTGTGTAGAAATAATAATTTTAGGTGATTGAGAACTATCCTTTTCATTATCAATTGACAATGAATCTTTTTTTATTTCTGGAGCATCGTTCGCGTAGCGTGACTCTAAAGCGTCGATCGCATTACTCAACAGATTCATAAATACCTGGTTAAGCTGTCCGGCATAACACTCTACTTTTGGTAAATTACCGTACTCCTTAATTACTTGAATAGCTTTTCGATCGCAATTAGATTTGAACCGATTACGCAAAAGTAACAAAGTAGATTCGATCCCTTCATGAATATCTACAGATTTCCGCTCTGCTTCATCCAGGCGAGAAAAGTTTCTTAAAGACAACACGATATCCCGAATGCGATCGGCCCCGATTTTCATCGAATCCAACAGTTTAGGAAAATCCTCCATTAAAAAGTCTAGTTCATTTTCTGCCATCACAGCTTTAATTTCAGGTAATGGATCGGGATATTTTTCTTTGTAAAGCCGGACTAAATTTAGTAAGTCTTCAGCATAAGTATTGGCATATTGCAAATTGCCATAAATAAAATTGACGGGATTGTTAATTTCGTGAGCTACACCAGCAACTAATTGACCGAGACTAGACATTTTCTCAGTTTGAATTAATTGAGCTTGAGTGCGTTGCAAATCTTGGAGCGTTTTTTCTAACTGTTGCGCTTGTACTGTAGCAGTCGCCGCTAATTCTTCCTTTATACGTAATGTTTGACACAATTTTTCTTCCGATTGTTTGCGTTCTGTAATATCTCGCAGGAGTACCACATATTCTTGCAAACCTCGATAATTTCTGCCAGCAATTGCCATTTCTACCAAACGGAAGCATTGCTCGTTTTGAATTAGCTTTTGTTCGCTGCGAGGCAGCCAATACTCTGGCGAATCAACTAAGCCAGATATTAACTGCTTTAAATAATAACCGATCAAACTATTTTTATTTACTTTTAACAACTTTTCTGCTGCTGGATTAGCTTGAACGATCGCTCCATGTTCATCTAAAACCAGAATAGCGTCAAGAGCTATTTGAAACAGATGTTCTGCTTGTTCTCGCGCTTCGATCATAGTCGCTACCTGAGGTAAGCTAGTCCAACAAGCGATTGCTACTCCTACAAATGCACTTGTTAACAGCAAAAGTACGAAAACATTAGTATAAGCTTCTGTTGCATTAATATCTAACCTAGCTCTCGCCACCCATCCTAATGATGTTGCACTACAAATTAAAATGATTAAAACCGTTACCTGTACCAGTAAGAAATCTGGTATTTTGCGATTACTTCGAGAGTAATAAAGCTCCTTCCACCAGGAAGAATGAAAAGGTGGAAAAGCAATTCGCCTCATCAAAACATCTACGAATAAAGTAGCGATCGGCAATAAAATTCCTACTAACAAATACCGCCAATTCCAAGCTAGACCTCCTACAATTAGCACTACAAATTCAACTATAAAGAAAAATCCCGACCACCAAGGCTGTAAAACTTCTGGTTTACCTCGATTCAGCCACAATCCTAAGTGAATCGCTAACATACTGGAAAGGTAGCCAGTTCCAGTTACCATAACTATATGATCTATATCTCCCCAAATCAGACAAAGCACGCTAAGTAAAAGGGTAAATGTCAATGCAGGGCCAAGTATTCCTCGTCGAGAAACCACTGCGAAAACGGGAGAAACATATCCATCAAGTGCTAATTGATATAAAACTCGCGGTGCGTTAGAAACTGCGGTAGCCGAACTAAGCAAACATCCACAAGCAATTAAAAATGTCACTAAAAAAGAAGCTGATTTACCCCAAAAAGGTGTAGCTGCTACCAAAAGAGTTAAAAATGCACTATCTTTTGTTCCCGAATTAGCAGCTAAGCAAGTAACTACCCAAGAACCACCTATATATACTGGTATGATTAACCAAGCTGCGAATTCTAAACAGCGTAAAGTTAGTTTTGGCCTTCGGCTATCTGCTACAAAGGAAGAAGCTGTTTCACAACCGTAAACTGCATAAATTGCAATAAAAAACCATTTAGCCCAATCAACAAATTTAAACGAAGAAAAATTTTCCCAGGTTAACCAATTGGGGGGAACAAAGCCAGGGCTACTACTTGCCAAACCTAACCATCCCACACCTTGAATGCAAAATGCTATTAATAAGCCAATAGCGGGAAATACAAAGCATGAATGTAAAATTCCTAATGCTCTAGTACCGCTAAAAGCTACTATAAATGGCAGAATCGTCAAACTAATTCTCAAAAGATTAGTTGGGCATAAAATTCCTAAGTTGCCCAGAGTTGCCTCGATCAAATCTGTCAGAATAATTGCGTTCATCGAAATGACCGATACCCATCCCAGAAAATAGCCGATCGCGCAATAACGAGCTAGTCCCGGATATCTCTTCAGCAGCTTAGTCGTATAGTTGGGCGTGCCTCCTGCCATATCAGGCCATTTAGTACCTAAACGCTTTACTTGCAAATTTAGTAAGATGCCAACGATCGCTCCTGGCAACCAAACAAAAATAGCGTTTGGCCCTAACTCCGCGTGCATACTCGGTGCAGTACCAAGCCATAGCAGCAAACCAGAAAGACCAAACCCCCACGTTTCCATTGCACTTAGACTAGGATCTAGTCGTGGGCAGAAACCATTTTTCAGCCTGTCTTGATTCACTGCCCCCCGCGAATTAGATTTCTCTGGGTATGCTTCATTTATATTTATTTCAACCATAGTTTATAAATTGTCATCCTCGTAAACATATTGATGATTTTTTAAGGCTCGTAAATCATAGTGATGATTGAAAACGATTTATTACGTATTTTTTTGTCGATCGAAAAATCATTTTTTTAAAAATACAATCGCCATTAATTACTAAGTTGTTCTTAAAAATAAGAATGCACTAATTTTGTTCGTGTACTCGCTATGTTAACTTTATAATTGGTATCAGCAAAGTCCCTGCAAACATTCAAAATTGTCAAAAGCTAGTGCTAGGATAGATACTTGCGAGCGGTCTTATTTATTATGCTATGCCTTCTTTAATCACCTATTCAAGGTCATGTTAACTGATTTTTAGGAGTAGTTCGTACATTTAATAAATTTTACTATTATATCATTAATAACGAATTATACATAAAATTGATGTTTTTTTAAATAGGTTCTTGAAAATTAATCTTAGTAGTCGTTAAAACTTTGTACTAAGCTTGTGCTATACCGCTTTTGTATTGAGGATTTACGCAATACGCAAATGCCACAATACTTAAAAAAATTTTTAGGTATGTTGTTGCGTAAGTCCTGGTATCTTTACCTGCGTACCCTCGATTATATAGGTTTTGTTTGATTCGGTAAAACTAAAAGCATAATATCCCCACATTCTCAGGAAAATCGGGGATCTGAGTAATATGGTATGGATAAACACACATAGGCAGGACGGGTTTTGAAAGAGAGTAAAATGGCTGTATATCAAGC
>CAZJJR010000233.1:0-7671 GCA_964546365.1 uncultured bacterium
ATGAACCCCACCCTAGCCCTCCCCTTGGTAAGGGGAGGGTTGGGAGGGGTCTAGTCGTCCGCAATTCATTTAGGATTGCTATATATCCAAATAACTGTTAACCAATTCATCATTCCCCATGAGTAATGAACTATTACCTGTAATCAATCGCCTCGGTCAAGCTTTAAACCGAGTTGTGGTCGGTCAAAATAGCTTAGTACAACAGTTATTAACAGCGCTACTAGCTGGCGGTCACGTAATTTTGGAAGGCGTTCCAGGTACGGGAAAAACTTTATTGGTGAAAGTACTCGCTCAATTAGTAGAAGCAGACTTCCGACGCATTCAGCTAACACCCGATATTTTACCTGCTGATATCATCGGTACAAATATTTTTGATTTGAATACCCGCCAATTTACTCTCAAAAAAGGGCCAGTATTTACTCAAGTATTGTTAGCAGATGAAATTAACCGCACGCCGCCCAAAACTCAGTCTGCCTTGCTGGAAGCAATGGAAGAACAGCAGGTAACTATGGACGGGCAAAGTTTGTCTTTACCGGAACTGTTTTGGACAATTGCTACTCAAAACCCGCTGGAATTTGAAGGAACTTACCCTTTACCAGAAGCACAACTCGATCGATTTTTGTTTAAGTTAGTTGTCGATTATCCCGAAGTGGCAGCAGAAAAGCAAATGTTGCTGAATCATCAATCTGGATTTCAATCACGACGACTTGATTTAGCGCGTTTAAAACCAGTAGCGACTGTAGAAAATATTTTATTAGCACGTCAACAAGTTGCAGAAGTTAAGGTTGATGAAAAAATTTTGGATTATTTATTAGCTTTAGTACAACGCAGTCGCCAACACCCGGATTTAATGTTAGGTGCTTCTCCCCGATCGGCTGTGGCTTGGTTACAAACAAGTAAAGCTCATGCTTGGCTAAATGGCAAAGATTTCGTTACTCCAGATGATGTAAAAGCAGTCGCGCCTCCTTTGTTGCGTCATCGCTTAATTTTAAAGCCAGAATCTTTTTTAGATGGTTTACAAATTGATGGGGTAATTAATTCTTTATTAAATCAGATACCAGTTCCCAGGTGAGGGATGGGGAGATAGGGGAAATGATTAATTTTTATCCTTCATCCTTCAGACTTCATCCTTCCCCGCTCGAAAATCTAAAATCCAAAATCTAAAATTGTTATGGTTCCGGCTGGAAGAACTTATTTGTTATTATTGTTGGGAATGGCGATCGCGTTATTCCTTGGTTCGGTTTTTAGCGTACAAATCGGTATTTTCGGTACTCTCTTATATGATGCGATCGTACTGGGACTGATGGCGATCGATAGTTTAGTCGCACGCAATAGACGAGTCGAAGTAACGCGCCATCCTTTAAGTCGATTATCGATCGGACGAGATAACCAAGTAGTACTATCGGTAAAATCCGGTAATTATCCAGCGAAACTTCTAATTCGCGATTACTACCCCTTAGAATTTGATATTTCCCATTCACAACTACAACTTTATTTACCCAGCAACACCACTCAAGAACTCAGTTATACAGTTCATCCAAAACAGCGAGGGGAATACAATTGGGGAGATATCCAATTAAGGCAATTAACTCCTTGGGGACTAGCTTGGAACAATTGGAAAGTTCCTCAAAGTACGAAAGTTTCTGTATATCCAGATTTAATCGGATTGCGTCAATTATCAATTCGTCTCGCGTTGCAAAATACAGGTACTATGCGTCTAGGACGACGGATGGGAATTGGCACTGAATTTGCCGAACTGCGGGAATATAGAATGGGTGACGATCCGCGCTTTGTTGACTGGAAAGCTACCGCCAGAAGAATGGGGGCGACACCAGCCGCATCTTTACAAGTGCGAGTTTTAGAACCGGAAAAAGAGCAAACTTTAATTATTCTGCTCGATCGCGGTCGTTTGATGACAGCTAGAGTGCAAGGTTTAAAGCGGTTCGATTGGGGTCTAAACGCAACTCTTTCTTTGGCGTTAGCTGGTATAAATAGAGGCGACAAAGTAGGTGTTGCGGTATTCGATCGCGAAGTCACCACTTGGATCGCCCCGGAAAGAGGACAAACTCAGCTATCCAAACTGATCGAACGCCTTACCCCTATTCAACCAGTTTTGCTAGAACCAGATTATGTAGGCGCAGTAACCAAATTAGTCGATCGACAAACCCGTCGCGCCTTAGTAGTATTAATTACAGACATCGTAGATATTACCGCTTCCGCCGAACTACTCGCCGCCTTGGGACGCCTGACACCCCGTTACCTCCCCTTTTGCGTCACTCTCCGCGATCCGCAAATTGACAAACAAGCACATAATCAAATAACTGTAAATGAAAAAAAGGGCAAAATCGAAGCAGCTTATACCCGCGCTGTAGCCTTAGATTTAATCTCCCAACGTCAAGTTGCCTTTGCCCAATTAAAACAAAAAGGAGTGTTAGTCCTAGATGCACCTGCCGATCGAATTAGCGACCAATTAGTAGAAAGATATCTCCAACTAAAAGCCAAAAATCAACTTTAATTACAGTTTGTAGTGAGAGGTTCGCTATTTTAATACTAAATTTGGTTTAATACACCTTGACGATCTAGCCCGCTTTCACAGACTCCGTTTGCGTAGTTGCGGTTTCAAACGCCAAGTCCGATCGTTAATTTTAAAAGAGGATTAGGTATAATAAGGATTAAAAGTCTTACTACAAACTAATACGAACGAAAAATTTAAAATCGTAAATTGATATGCGAATGCTTAGTATTGGTGATGTAGTTACCCTCGCTTTAAAAATCTACCTTTTTCAATTTAAACAGTATTTTAAAATAGCCTTATTCGCCCATTTATGGTTGCTAGTCCCTGTTTATGGATGGGCGAAGTTTTTTGCTCAACTAGCCTTAATATCCCGATTAGTATTTAGACAATTAATCGATCGACCAGAAAATTACGCGGTTTGCCAAAAACAAATTAATTCGCAATTTTGGAAATACTTGCAGGCCAACGTTATAGTGGTAAGTACCTAAGCAAAATTAATTGTATAATATAAAATTGATGGGAACGTCTAAATTCTTAACAATAGTTAATTGAGTCAAAATGAGATTTATTAGAGATTTGACATGGGACACAGCCAAATTACTAAATAGAATATACCAACAAAGCGTACATTATCAAGTGAGACAGAGAGCGCATTGTATTTTATTAAGCTACGAAGGCAAAACAATAGCTGAATTAATCGAAATTTTTCAAGTAAGCAGAAATACCATATACAACTGGATGAACGATTGGGAAAAACACCGATTAGTCGGGTTATACAATCGTCCAGGTCAGGGAAGAAAACCAACTTTTAACCAAGCCCAAAAGCAGCAAATAAAAGCATGGGTCAAACAATCACCAAAAGATTTAAAGAAAGTAGTAGCACGCCTGCAAAAAGAATGGGGAATCACTGTCAGTAAAGATACAGTCAAACGAGTGTTAAAAAGTCTATTTATGAGATGGAAAAGATTTCAAAGGGGATTAGCGGGAGAGTCAGACCCATTGGAATACAAGGAAAAAAAGTTAGCACTAACCAAATTAAAACAACTGGAAGAACAGGGAAAAATCGAGCTAAGATATTTAGATGAGACGGGGTTTTGTTTAACACCCTGTATACCTTATGGATGGCAAGAAAAAGGCGAAAGAAATCTCCTCGAAAGTAGCCGGAGTCGTCGGTTAAACGTACTGGGATTGCTGAATCGTCGTCAAGAATTAGATGCCTATATATTTGAAGGTAAAATTACCAGTGAAGTCGTGATAGCTTGTTTGGATAAATTTACGGAAACCCTCACCAAAAAAACGGTGGTGGTGATGGATAAAGCCTCCTTTCATACCAGCCAAAAAATTTTAGATAAAATCAATCATTGGCAACAGAAAAACTTAGAAATATTTTGGCTTCCTTCCTACTCACCACAACTCAACTTAATCGAAATTCTCTGGCGATTTATGAAATATGAATGGATTGAAATAGATGCTTACTCTAGTTGGCAGAATTTAGTTAACTATGTCGAAAAAGTCATTCGAGATTTTGGTCAGGAATATACAATTAATTTTGCTTAGGTACTTAATTCGGATGCTTTTGATAGCGATCGGTGTTTCTTTATTTACTTTTGTTCTTTTAGTAATAATTTATGCGCCACTGCCAGAGGTTATTAGTAGCGATCGCGTAACAATTTCATTTATTTTATCAGTAATAATTTTAGTAGCTATAATATTATTTTTTATGCTTTTATTAATGCTTTTTTATGTCCGTTTCTTGCTGGTTGAATTGCTATTATCCGTAGAAGATAATATGAGTCCCAGCCAAGCGGTTAACCGCTGTTGGCAACTCACGGAAAAGCTTAATATTCGGATTTTTTGGATATTAAATATAGCATTAATAATTATTTTACCATTACTAATATTATTGGAAATTATTACCGAATTTATATACGAGTTAGCGGCTTATTTCCAAAGCCAAACCTCTCCAGTATGGGATACGATTTCGCTCATCCTCCTATGGGTAATTAGTTCTTTAATTATGCCATTTTTTCAATCTCTTAAAGCTGTACTGTATTACGATATTCGTAATCGTCGAGAAGGACTAGACTTGCAACTAGTTACTTCACTCAATTTACCAACCTAACACAGCAGATTGCAACTTTATAGGTACAGTAGAAAGAACTAAACATTATATCTGAGCAACTTTAAAACGAGAAATTTCCTGTTGCATACTTTGCGCTGCATCTTCCAATTGAGTCATCGCATCGTTAATATACCGCAGCACTTCGACAACTTGTGAAGAACTTTCGCTCAACTGTACCATAGAATCACTGATTTGCGACGCTTCTTGTGATTGAACTTCCATATTGTCACTCACCTGTTTAAACTGGGGAGTTAGACCCTGCACGTCGCTGATAATCGACTCCAATTTAGGGCTAATAGTACTAACCACTTCTACGATTTGTTTTACTTGTTGGGTAAAATTCTCCATTTCTGTCACGCCAATAGAAACCGCGCTTTGCATATCTTGAATGGTATTTTCGATATCTAAGGTAGCGACTGCGGTTCGATCGGCTAGGCGAGAAATTTCTCTAGCTACGACGCTAAATCCCTTACCATATTCGCCCGCTTTTTCGGCTTCGATCGCCGCATTTAAGGAAAGTAAGTTAGTTTGATCTGCTACTTTGACAATCGTGGTAATAATATCATTAATATTGTTAGCTTTTTCGCCGATAGCTCCCAATTTTTCTGATATTATATCGGTAGCATCTACCAATTTGGCCATGCTTCTTTCCATGTGATTCAAGTCTGTTTTGCTCTCAAACGCCGAGCTAGCTGTTGTTTGTGACTTGTTTTCCACTTGATTGATTGTGGTCATCAGTTGGGAAGACGCAGCAGCAATTTGCTTGGCTGTCAGAGCTACTTTATTTGTAGTACTATACTGCTGTGCTACCGTTGCTTCTAATTCCTTGCTAGAAGCAACAATAGAAGTAATAGAACTGCTAACTTGAATACCAGAATCCTTTACCTGACGAATTAAGGAATTCAATTTTTGAGTCATAATTTGAAAGGATGTTAGCAGTTCGCCGATCTCGCTTCCATCATCAGCCAGTTCGATGTTCTGAGTAAGATCGCCTTCTGCGATCTGTTTGGTAGCATCGATCGCGATCGGCAATTGTTTTTTCAATGGCAAAGTAATTGCGATCGCTGTAATTACAGTCCCTAAGATCGCTAATAAAGTACTCAGCACGATAGTTACTAACAATATTTGCTGGGAATTTTCGAGCGCTTGATTTTTTTGGGCTAGCAATTCATCCGACCTTTTGAGAAATTCGTCTCGTGCTTCGTCATAAGTAGCAAAGCGTAGAGACTTCAACGTTTGAAGTCCTTCTGTTATTCTTCTTTCATCAAAGAATTGAAAAATTTCTTGAGACATTTGGTGATAATTTTCTGCCTCTGAAATTAACACTTGAATAGCTTTTCTTTGAGTAGGATCTTGGATAATCTTTTTCAGGTCTTCGGCCCTGTTACGAAAGCTTTCATATCCAGAATTATAACTTTCCTTGTAAGAATTTCCCGTCTCGGTATCCGCATAAAAAACAGCATAACCGCGCACGTTCCGCGTCATTCTTGAAACACCATAAGTTAACTCTTCCGCTAGCCTAATAGCCCTGTACTCTCTCTGAATAGCTCGCTGTGCTTCGGAGAATCTTTGAGTCGTTAAATATACAACGAAGCCTACACCGATCATGAAGAGGAGCGGAGTGCAATATCCAAATAAGATGCGGTTGGTAATTTTGTTTAGCATAGAGTTGGTAAAATGCGTTGGAAGAATTTCTAGTTGCGTGGCTGTTTACTTTTCAGAATATAGCAGACAACATCATATATTATTTCATTATTAAAAAAATATTTTATCCTTTTATTTCTCGTCTATGACGGCGGCAATAAATAATTAAAAGAACAAATAAGCCCGTTCCCACAAAATATTTGATGAATTCGGGTATCAGCGGACTGGGAGAAAAAAATCCTTCTATTGTACCTGCTATTACTAACATCGGTACGATTCCGAATACTAACTGTGCGGCTTGCGATCCATAAACTTTCAAAGCCTCAGCACGCTTGTATTGACCGGGAAACAAAATTGCTCTACCAATTAAAGTCCCCGCTGCACCAGCAAAAAATATGGCAGGTAACTCTAAAGAACCGTGAGGAAAGACAAAAGCCCAAAAAGGATAAGCTAGTTTATTTTGCCCAACTAAAGTAGCAACTGCGCCGATATGCAATCCATTATTAAATAAAATATAAACAGTGAATGCTCCAGCCGTAATTCCACCAGCCACAGCCGCAAAAGATACCTTAATATTGTTAATCGTAATGCTACTAGAAGCTAAAGGTTCAATCCCGACAATTGAACCCATCCATAATTCATTTCTATCTCGTACCTTTTCAATCAACCATTCCGGTATCATTAGAGATAAAAATACGGGGTCTTGCCAAGTAAACCACCAAGCAATTAGCCCTCCTAATAAAAAAATTGTAGTAGCGATCGCTATATATCCCGATGTTTCTTGTACGATTTTCGGGAAACCCCATAAGTAAAAGTTAATTACTCCCTGCCATTCTTGTCTGTGAGAACCTTGGTAAATCAGGTTATACCCGCGAGAGGTAAGAATTTGCAAATCTTTGAGCAGGGTATTACCTACCTGTTGGGTACGCGCCCGTGCCAAATCTGCCGAAACCGAGCGATATAAGCCAGCTAATTCGCTAATTTCTGCTCCTTTTAAGGATTTTAGTCCTTTTTTCTCTACTTGTTTTAATAAATTATCCAGCCGCTTCCAGTTTGGTTCCCTTCGAGCAATCCAACGTTGAATATTCATAAAATTTTCCGAGATTACGCGCAAGTTAACTTAATATAGCCTCAAACCACTAGTGCCGATCGGCCTAAGGATTTGACCCATGTCTTTAAATCCGAATCCCCAAGGTTCAATGCAACCTCTCAGCGTCGGTAATGTTGTCAGTGCTGGACTCGTGCTATATCGCTCTCATTTAAAATGGTATTTAACGATTGCTCTCAGAGCTACTGGTTGGGCAATTTTACCATTTTTTGCGTTAATTCCCGTACCTTTTATATTTATTGCCAATCCACGAAACTATAATAGTTTATTAAAACAAGTAGA
>CAZJJR010000233.1:7701-10735 GCA_964546365.1 uncultured bacterium
GTATATTTATTGTTTAGCTAAATCTTTGGTTAATTCTGCCTTGATATCGCGATTAGCATTTTCCGAATTAGTTAACAAACCTGAAACAGAAGAAATTGCGATCGGTTATCTAAATCCGAAAATGTGGAGATTTTTATCGTTAACTATTCTCACGGCTCTAATATTTATAGGAGTATTTATCGTCCTCTATATATTATTAGCTATTGTGGGGGCTATTCTAGCAGGTATTCTGATCGGGTTGGGAACGGCAACGGGTCAACAAGGTTCGGGAGCGATCGTGGCAATTTTAGCTGGTGGAGCGATCGGGCTGTTATTGTTCGTTGGTTTAATATGGGTAGTTGTCTGGCTTTACTCTCGCTTGTTAATTGCTGAGTTACCACTAACCATTGAAAATAATTTAAAAGCATCTGAAAGTATTAGTAGGAGTTGGCAATTAACCAAAGGATTTGTCTGGCGAATCCAAGGAATAGTCATGATAGCATTTTTAATTTCTCTCCCTATACAAGTAGTAGTTCAACTTTTTAGTAGTATACTACAGGGTTTGTTTGAAAATCTGATTCGACAAGAGCCAAGTTACGCCATACTTTATGGTATATCAATCATTGCTTTAAGTTTATTAAGTAGCGCGTTAATCGTTCCGTTTTGGCAAGCGATCAAAGCTGTTTTATACTACGATCTGCGAACTCGTCGCGAAGGCTTAGATTTACAGCCAGGCGATCGCCGTTTCGGAATTTAAACTCTCTAATAAATAGTCTTCTCTTCATTTATCATGCGTTTTTTTAATCGAGTTACCCTCCAAACACCTGAAAGTGTAGAATTGGAGTTCACATTAGCAGGGATTGGCAATCGTGCTTTTGCCTTGATGATTGATTATTTTGCTTTATTCATTACGCTCTTTTTGTTTTGGATTATCTGGGCTTTGTTGGCTATCCAGACGGTGAATTATCTAGGCAATTTAAATAATTTGGGACTTTGGCTATTAGCGATCGCAATTTTCATCAACTTCATTATCTATGTAGGTTACTTCGTTTTCTTTGAAGTAATTTGGCAAGGACAAACACCGGGAAAACGCTACGCTAAAATTCGCGTGATTCGCGAAGACGGGCGGCGAGTTGGCATTCAACAAGCTAGCCTCAGAGCATTGCTGCGTCCGGTAGACGATACTTTTTTTATAGGAGCTTTTTTAATCATTTTTGGTAAGAAAGAAAAGCGGTTAGGAGATATGGTAGCAGGAACTTTAGTAATTCAAGAAGAATATATGGTTGCTACTACGAACTTTCCGATTTCTCAGGAAGCCGAACAGTTTGCGATCGAATTAGCACAAATGGCAAATTTATCTTTATTACTACCCGACGACTTTGCCATGATTCGCGAATATTTGCAACGGCGCAGCGGAATGACCGCAAATGCTAAATCAGAATTAGCTTACCAAATGGAGCAACACTTTAGAAACAAAATAGAATTAGAAAATTGGCCAGATGGTTTAAATTCCCAGGTATTCTTAGAAGCACTTTACTTAGCTTATCAACAGCAATCATCTAATTCTAACCATTAAATTATTACTTTTAGATTGAAGTCTTCATCTCAAACACCGAATAGCTAAAGGTTTTTACAAAATGAAAAGCATTTTTAATAACAAAAGCACTTTCTAATATTCATAAGCCTTGTGTAGCAAGGCTTATGAATATTATTTTGTATTAATTTATCATAACTACTCTGGGAGAGCCAAAATTAAAAACTGTACCGCACCGAGTAGAAAACTACTGTACTTAATGACCCAACAATTTATCCCGCAAATGCTTAACGCGATCGCGCAACTTCGCCGCCTCCTCAAACTCCAACTTTTTCGCCGCTTCCTTCATCTGCGCTTCCAACTGAGTAATCAACTCCGGAATCTCATCTAAAGTAAGTTCATCCACTTGTTCGTAAGCTTTTTCTAACTCTTGGGAATTCAAACGTCGTGAAACTTCCAAGAAATCCAAAATCGAATTAAAAGATTTCTTCACAATAGATTGCGGCGTAATTCCGTGCATTTGATTATATGCCATTTGAATATTGCGCCGTCTCTCCGTTTCTTCGATCGCTTTAATCATGCTATCGGTCAAATTGTCCGCATACAGAATAGCTTGTCCTCTGACGTGACGCGCCGCGCGACCAATTGTTTGAATTAGGGAACGTTCTGCCCTTAAAAAACCCTCCTTGTCAGCATCTAAAATCGCCACCAAAGAAACTTCCGGCAAATCCAAACCTTCCCGCAACAAGTTAACGCCGATCAATACATCAAAATCACCCGATCGCAAATTCTGCAAAATCTCTATTCGCTCGATCGAATTAATCTCCGAATGCAAATATCTTACCCGAATACCCCGATCTTGCAAGTACTCGGTTAAATCTTCCGCCATTCGTTTAGTTAAAGTCGTCACCAACACCCGTTCTTGGCGCTTAACTCGCTCTTTAATTTCACCCAACAAATCATCAATTTGTCCTTCTGTCGGACGCACGAATAATTCCGGATCGAGTACCCCAGTCGGACGAATTACTTGCTCGGCAATTTGACCTTCCGAAATTTCTAATTCCCAATTTCCCGGAGTAGCCGAAACGAAAATACACTGACTCACTTTTTGCCAAAATTCATCAGCTTTCAACGGTCGATTATCCGCCGCGCTGGGAAGCCGAAAACCATGCTCGATCAGCACTTTCTTCCTAGCTTGGTCGCCATTGTACATTCCCCGAATTTGCGGCACGGTGACGTGAGATTCATCAATAACTAACAGCCAATCTTTCGGGAAATAATCAATCAAACATTCCGGCGGTTCTCCCGGAAGACGACCTGCTAAATGACGGGAATAATTTTCTACACCATTGCAATATCCCACTTCTCGCAACATTTCCAAATCGTAGCGAGTGCGCTGATCTAATCGTTGTGCTTCTAATAACTTGCCAGCTTTTTCTAATTCTGCTAACTGTTCCTTTAACTCTTGTTGAATAGCATCGCAAGCACTTTCTAATTGGTCGTCCGGGGTAACAAAGTGAC
>CAZJJR010000234.1:0-10558 GCA_964546365.1 uncultured bacterium
GTTTGCTCTGTTTCCAAATATACTATCAGCCGATCGTCTGTTTGGAAACAGAGCAAACCATTGGTTTTGAAGCTCTATTGCGCTGGCGACATCCAGAACACGGCTTAGTTTCTCCCTCAAATTTTATTTCTATAGCAGAGGAAACCGGTTTAATTATTCCCATCGGTTTGTGGGCGATCGAAGAAGCTTGCTATCAGATGTATACTTGGCAGCAACAATACCACCTGGATGAAAGTTTATCGATGGGGGTTAATCTTTCGCCCAGACAGTTTTTCCAATCCGACTTAATTGAAGAACTCAGCCAAATTTTACAAAAAATTCAGCTTAATCCATTTAATTTGAGATTGGAAATTCCCGAAGCAGTAATTAATCAAGATGCTGAGCTAGCCAGTGCTATATTCGGCAAACTCAAGGCTTTGGGCGTACAAGTACAAATCGATCGCTTTGAATTAACCGATTCATCATTGAATTATTTTTATAATTCAAACAATCTAGATCGCGGTCAAATTGATAGTTTAAAAGTAGATTGTTCGGCGATTCAAGATTTGGATTTTACCCGAACCAACTCACCAAGTTTTGAGCAGATCGTTAGTTTTAGTCAAAAATCAGGTGTGGGTTTAATCGCTACTGGTGTAGAAACATTAAGTCAGATCGCTCAATTAAAATCTCTGAAGTGTCCTTATGGGCAAGGATATTTTTTCTCAAAACCGATCGGAGGTGAAGCAGTAAAGACATTAATTGAAGCCAGGGAAATTTTAAATTGATCGGAAAAACGCCATTAAATCGAGTGATTCTAATCAGCAAAGTAACCAATGGAAAAGATCGAACCACTAACATTGCGCCGGAATTTCTCCTGGACATTTATTGGCAATGCTGTTTATGCAGCTTGTCAATGGGGAATGTTGGTCGTACTGGCTAAACTAGGCTCTCCTGAAATGGTCGGTCAGTTTACTTTGGGTTTAGCAGTGACGGCACCGGTTATTATGTTTACCAATCTCCAATTACGTGCTGTGCAGGCGACTGATGCCAAACAAAAGTATCTGTTTGGCGATTATTTGGGTTTGAGATTGATGGCAACGATGTTGGGGTTTTTGGTGATTGTAGGAATTACGATCGCATCTGGATACCGTTGGCAGACTTCGCTGGTGATTCTAATTATCGGTTTGGCTAAGGGATTTGAGTCGATTAGCGATGTATTTTACGGACTCATCCAGCAGCATGAACGGATGGATCGCATCGCCATTTCGATGATGATTAAAGGCCCTTTGTCACTTTTACTATTAGGTATTGGGGTCTACTGTAGGGGGAGCGTGCTGTGGGGAAGTGTCGGATTAGCGATCGCGTGGGCGATCGTCTTATTTAGTTATGACATTCGTAGTGGTGCTTTGTTGCTGAAAACTAGCCCTTCGGGAACAAGTCAGCACAAAAGCACTACTATTTCCCGAAATCCGTTACACCCGCGCTGGAACCTAAAAATCTTGGGTCAACTCACTTTCTTGAGCTTGCCTTTGGGTGTAGTGATGATGTTGATTTCTTTGAACAGCAATATCCCGCGATACTTTATCCAATCCTATTTAAGGGAAAGGGAACTGGGGATTTTTGCTGCCTTGGCTTACCTAATGGTAGCCGGGAACATGGTGATCCTTGCTTTAGGGCAGTCAGCCAGTCCGCGATTAGCGAAAGACTACGCGATGGGAATTAGTCAGGCTTTCCGCACGCTGCTGATCGAGTTAGTGGGGATTGGTGGAGCAATCGGTGTAGTGGCTGTTTCGATCGCACAGGTTGCAGGTCGGGAATTATTGACTATTATCTATCGACCTGAGTATGCCCAGCAGAAAGATTTGTTTGTTCAAGTGATGGTGGCGGCTGGGATCGGTTATGTAGCTTCTTTCTTGGGTTATGGAATCACCGCCGCTCGGTATTTCTTGACTCAAATTCCTTTGTTTATTGGGGTGACAGCTACTTCTGCGATCGCCAGTCTTTGGTTAATTCCTTCTCTGGGATTATCTGGGGCGGCACTAGCATTGATTCTGGCCGCTATTGTCCAAACAGTTTTTAGCTTAGGAGCGATCTTTTATGCCCTGCATAAAATTCCCCAAGCTGGGGAAATGGAAATTTAATTGGTTCCATTTGTCACTAGCTGGTTTAGCAACGATCTTTGCTGTCAGGCTAAATGCGGTATTTAAGAACAGTATCGCACCAAAAAACGTGCCAAATAGCACTAAATATATGCTCGCTCCGAATTTCCATGCAGTGGTGAATATTCGTGATTGATGGAGTGGGGAGAAAATATGTACGGCACAAACTCAACAGCCATATTAAAACCGGATCGGCAATACTCATTACCCGATCGCCCAATCCGCATTCTTCATGTAATTGGAGCAATGGTGCGAGGTGGAATTGAAACATGGTTAATGCACGTTTTGCGACATATCGATCGCGATCGGTTTCAGATGGACTTTTTGGTACACGCGACAGAACCCTGCCCTTACGATGAGGAAGTGCGATCGCTTGGCAGCAAAATTATCCCCTGTCTTGTACCCTCAAAACCTTGGCTATACGCGAATAACTTCAAACGAATTTTGCAACAGTACGGGCCATATGACATCGTTCACAGCCACGTCCATCACTTCAGTGGTTATGTCCTCTACTTAGCGAAACAGGCAAACGTACCGATTCGCATTGCTCACAGCCACAACGATACTTCCTCGGCTGAGGCTACAGCAGGATTGTATCGACGTTTGTATCTAATGTTAATGAAATACTTGATTAGTCGATATGCAACACTAGGTTTTGGATGCAGTTGCAAAGCAGCGACAGATCTATTCCAGCCATCTTGGAAAAAAGATCGGCGCTGGCAAATTCTTTACTACGGTATTGACCTGACCCCATTTCGCAGACCAGTTGACGCGATCGCAGTTCGCGCCGAACTCGGCATACCCGTCGATGCCTTTGTCATCGGTCACGTCGGCAGATTCGTAGCACAAAAAAACCATTTCTTTCTCTTAGAAATTGCAGCAGAAATTGCTAAACGAGAACCTAAAATGCGGCTCTTGCTATTAGGTGAAGGTTCGCTTCGTCCAGAAATAGAACAAAAAGCAAGAGAAATGAAATTAACTGATTTCATAATTTTTGCTGGCAACAGATCCGATGTCCCTAGACTCATGTTAGGTGCGATGGATGTGTTTATCTTGCCATCACTTCATGAAGGACTACCTGTCGTGGGAATAGAAACTCAAGCCGCTAATCTGGCCTTTATTCTGTCAGACACGATTACAAAGGAGGTCGATATAGTCAAGCCACTATTACAGCGATTGTCACTATCACAGCCAGTTTCCGAGTGGGCTGAAAAGGTTTTAGCTCGGCAAAATTTACCTTCACCTATTACTCAGCTTAATGCCTTATCGCTTTTAGAAATTAGCCCTTTCAATATAGAAATATCTATCCAGCAATTAACAAGCATTTATCAATATCAATTAACCAGGGAGATGGCTGTATGAATAGAAAAAGCATCTCTTCCCAAAGCTCATCTCAAAACAGCGCTTTTCTTTCTTTCTTTTTCACTCTTTTGATACTCACAGAATTTTTTCCCCATTCAGATCTGTATTTACATTGGTTTATCATTCCTATTACATTAAGTGGGATTTTAATAGGTATTGATGCGGTTGACTGGTTTCGCGGTCGCTTAAATATCTTCGATCCGGTTGGTATTATAGGTTTACTCGGTTTCCATTTCTTTTTTTTAGCCCCTCTCTTCCACATTAGGTGGGACTCTTGGCTAGAGCCTTGGTATACTTTCCCTCCCGACTGGCGGCCTTGGCTCGGCTATATGGGAATTCTTAATTTTATGGGTCTTTGCATATATCGCTTTTCTAGAAATATTAGCAGTATGCCTACAAAGAGTCAGTCAAAACAGAAAATAATTTGGACAGTTCAGCATAAGCTATTTCTACCAGTTCTGACAATTTTTCTATTGCTTTCTTTTACTTTACAAGCATTTACTTACCAAAAATTTGGCGGAGTAATGGGCTATATTAATACTGCCACATCTATATCTTCAGATGCAGACTCAAGCAAATTTCAAGGTATGGGTGTACTCTTCATAGTTTCAGAAAGCTTTCCTATATTGGCACTCATGGGCTTTGCTATCCATGCCCAAAAGTATAAGCGCCTGCGAACTTTGCCTGTATTAATAGGAGTTTTAATCGTATTTTTCGTACTTCAAATCTTTTTTGGTGGTCTGCGGGGCAGTCGTTCAAATACGATTTGGTCTCTGTTCTGGGCATTAGGTATAATTCATTTCTGGTTGCGCTCTGTTAGCAAAAAAGAAATTGCTTTCGGGCTAATTTTTCTAATGTTTTTTATGTATATTTACGGTTTTTTTAAAGGTGGAGGTATAGAAGGAGTTCAACAATTATTGCAGGGAGAACGTTCTACTGCCGAAGAAAAATATGATAGAAGCTGGCAAGGGATATTGTTAGGAGATTTAGCACGAACTGATGTTCAAGCTTTTGTTCTTTACCGCATTATGCGTGACAATAGCGATTACCAATATGCTTGGGGTAGAACTTATTTGGCGGCAATAACTATTATGATTCCCAGCGTAATTTTACCTAATAAAATGCCCAACAAATCAATGGAAGGAACTAATGTTTTGTCTGGAATGGGTTCCTACAACCCTGTAGAGCCTGGAAAATGGGTTGCCTCGAAAGTATACGGACTTGCTGGCGAAGTAATGCTCAATTTTGGCCCCCTACCAGTTCCTTTTGCTTTTATTGTATTGGGCTTTATTGTAGGTCGCGTTAAACGTTGTCTTTTGTGTTGGGACTCTTCAGACATTAGGTTATTATTACTACCAATGATGGTCAATTTTTGTTTTGTAGTCCTTGTTAGTGATCTTGATAATGATATATTTTTTCTTTTTAAAAATGCTGGTTTTCCCACTTTAATGATTTACCTTATTCACAAAACAAATAGTTGTAAATTTTCTAAAAATGATGCTGCAATGACAGCAGTAAACCAATAATATTCTGCGTAAATCACACCGAAAACACTAAAAATTAAAAACAACAATAGTACAATAAATTACCATTTGATACAATCACTAGGATTTTAAAATTATGCTCAAAGTTCTTCATATAATCACAAACTTTAATAGAGGAGGAATTGAAACTTGGTTAATTTCTATGTTGCGAGCAATTCCTCGAAGTCAATGCCAGATAGATTTCTGCTGTAAAGGATTAGATGTAGGGCCCCTTGCTAGTCTCGTCGAAGGATTGGGAGCGAAAGTAATTCATTGTCCCTTGGGGCTGGCTCACATTGGTTTTACTCAAAAACTCAAACAGATATTAACTGAAGGTAAATACCATGTTATACACAACCATTTGGAGGCTTACAGCGGTCTCCCTGTCTGGGTAAGCCGTCAACTAGGAATTCCGGTTATAACTTCTTTTCACAACACTAAGTTTGAGCCGCAAACTAAATTTACTCGCCTGCCTTTTATTCGGCAATTACGGTCAATTTACGCAAATATTAGTATTAGTTACGCGCTCCGTTATTCCGATTTAGTTACTGGTTGCTCTCAAGCAGTTATTGACAGTCTTAACCATAAAAATTCCCAATCAAAAAAAGACTTTCAGGTGTTATATTATGGTGTAAATATAGTTCAACCATCTACCTCAGAACAGCGTGCCGAATTTCGTAAATCCTGCGGGTGGTCTACCGATACGCCAGTCATTATTCACGTAGGACGCCTAATAGAACAGAAGAACCATTTAGGATTGCTATCTGTATTTAAGTTAGTTTTAGAGCAGATTCCTACAGCTAAGTTGCTGTTAGTGGGTATAGGCCCGCTTCAGTCTTTAATTGAGGAGACAGTAGCTAAATGGGATCTATCTAATGCTGTTTATTTACTGGGTTTTCGCGATGATGTTTCATTCCTGATGACCAAGTGTGACGTATTTTTATTCCCCTCAATTCATGAAGGATTCCCGATGGTTGCATTGGAAGCTAATGCAGCTAGCCTTCCTGTTGTCGGGTCAAGAATTCCCGGACTTACAGAAGCAGTTAAAGATGGTGAAACTGCATTGTTGCACGATGTTAGAGATATTGGCGGGATGGCTAAATCTGTAATCAGGCTAGTCAGGGATCGCGAATATTCTCAGCAACTTGCTCGGGCTGGATTTACCAGAATCAAAGATAACTACTCAACAGAAGTAAGTGCCAAACAATTGCAGGAAATTTACAGTTATTTTGTTCCAATCAATTAATTGAGTAACCAAGATGAAAGTATTAGTTACTGCTAGTGCCCGCTTTGCAATTACCAGCGACGGAAATTTGTGGACTCCGAATGCGTCGCTTGGCTATTACTTATGGGCTAGGTATTTAGAGGTATTCGACGAGGTGCATTTGATGGCGCGGGCGCAGTTGCACTCTACACCACCAGCAGGATGGAATTTGGTTTCGGGTTCGGGAATTAAAGCGGTTCCCATCCCCTATTTTATAGGGCCTTGGGAGTTTGTTAAAAACTATATGAGGATCGAAAAAGCGATCGACACCGTAGTACCAGGTGCGGAAGCCTTACTTTTACGAATACCTTGTAATATCGGCACGGAAGTTTTACGTTTATTGCCATCGGGAAGACCTTACGGTATTGAAGTCGTAGCCGATCCTTACGATATCTTTGCACCCGGTTCTATTCAACATCCCTTACGCCCGTTATTTCGCTGGTTATCTCCCCGAAAGTTGCGGAAGCATTGTAGAGAAGCATCTGCTGCTGCTTATGTTACTAAGCACGCTTTGCAGCGACGATACCCTTGCCCTAACTTTTCCGTAGGTGTATCGGATGTATATATTTCAGAACGCACCTTGGTTTCTTCCTCTCGTCAACCGCATCGGGAAGGAGCATTTAATCTGATTTTTGTCGGTACGCTGGCTCAACTTTATAAAGCACCCGATGTGCTGATCGATGCCTTTGCAGTCTGCGTGCGAGAGGGATTAAATCTGAAATTAACTTTGATCGGAGACGGAAAACATCGATCGCAATTGGCAGCCAGAGTGAAATCTCTTGGTTTAGAAGAGCGGGTATCTTTCCAGGGTCAGTTACCTAGTAGTGATGCGGTGATAGAGCAATTGGATCGAGCCGATCTTTTCATTCTTCCTTCTTACCAGGAAGGTTTACCTAAAGCAATGGTAGAAGCTATGGCACGAGCATTACCTTGCATTGGCTCTACAGTTGGAGGTATCCCGGAATTGTTACCACCAGAAGATATGGTATCCCCGGGCAATGTAAGAGCATTAGCAACTAAAATTCGCCAAGTAATCACTGACCCCGATCGCATGGCCAAAATGTCAGCACGTAACTTAGAAACCGCCAAACAATATCAAGATGGAATTATTAAAAAACTACGGATTGAATTTTATCGCTACGTTCGGGAAATCACAGAAGTATGGTTGAAGCAAACAAAACGATCCGACTTTTAGTAGTAACTACCATAGCAGACACTCTCCGTGCATTCCTGCTACCTTTCGCCTACTACTTCCGCAGCAAAGGTTGGCAAGTCGATGCAATGGCTCAAGGTGTTTCTAATTCCCCTGAATGTTTACAAGCTTTTAACCGAGTTTGGGAAATCGAATGGTCTCGCAATCCCTTAGCTCCTAAAAATTTAATTCTTGCTCCGAAAATAATTCGAGAAGTAGTCGCACAAAGTAAGTACGATCTCGTTCACTTACACACCCCCGTGGCTGCTTTTGTAGGCAGATACGCTCTTAATAATTTAAGAAAAAAAGGCAAATGCAAAATAATTTATACCGCTCACGGATTTCACTTTCATCCCAGAGGAAACCCACTCAAAAATGCCATTTTTCTAAACATAGAAAAAATCGCTGGAAATTGGACTGATTATTTAACATTAATTAATCACCAGGATGAATTAGCAGCTAATAAATATAGTATTTTGTCTCCTCGCCGTATCCGTTATATGCCAGGGATTGGTATAGATTTAAAATATTACAACCCTGATAATGTAATGGATTCAGAAGTGGGAAGAGTGCGTCAGGAGTTGAGAATAGGAGCAGGAGATCCCCTATTTTTGTGCGTAGCTGAATTTATCGATCGCAAACATCATCGAGATGTAATCGAAGCGTTAGCAAAATTGGCTAGACCACAAGTACATTTGGTCTTAGCAGGTCATGGGCGACTATTAGAAGAAATGCAGAAATTAGCATCGGATCTGGGAATAATAAATCTAGTTCACTTTTTAGGCCAACGAAATGATATTCCTGCTTTAATGCGAGCTTCAGTAGCAACAATACTAGCTTCCGAACAGGAAGGTTTACCAAGAAGTGTAATGGAGTCTTTGTCAATGGAAATACCTGTTATTGGCACTAAGATTCGCGGTATTCAGGAATTGCTAGAAGGAGGTTGTGGTCTTTTGGTAGAAGTGGGGGATATAGAAGAAATTGCAAAAGCAATGGCTTGGATTTTAGATCGCCCTGAAGAAGCTAAGGCTATGGGTAAGCAAGGACGAGAAAGGATGGCAGCTTATGATTTGTGTCAGGTGATAAAACTACATGAAGAACTTTATGCTGAAGCTTTAGCTTAGGAATTGATAGTATTTTTGATTACCCCCGAAAATTAATAATTTGTCTTCTGAAATATCCTTTGCTAATCATTCATTAAAAACACCATAAAAACCATGAATGCTTACCTATTACCCAGCGTTAAATTGAGCAAATGCGTGAAGTTTATATTAGATAGAATGTTGGCGGCGATGACGCTGCTAATTTTATCTCCCGTAATGCTGATAATTGCGATCGCCATTTATTTCTGCATGGGTAGACCAATTGTTTTTACCCAACCGCGTCCCGGTAAAAACGGTATCATCTTTACCTTTTACAAATTTCGTACCATGACCGACGAACGCGATGCCAATGGCAACTTTCTTCCCGATGTAAAACGTATCACAACAATTGGTAAATTTCTGCGCCAAACCAGTTTAGATGAACTGCCCCAACTCTGGAACGTTCTTAAAGGCGATATGAGCTTTGTTGGCCCACGCCCTCTGGTAGTGGAATACCTAAAGTATTACAGCCCCGAACAAGCACGTCGCCACGAGGTTCTTCCTGGCATCACAGGTTGGGCACAGATCAACGGACGCAATAGCATTTCTTGGACAGAAAAATTCAAATTAGATGTTTGGTATGTAGATAATTGGAGCCTATGGCTTGACCTAAAAATTCTTTTTCTAACTTACCGAAAAGTCATCAAAAAAGAAGGAATTAATCAATCAGAACAAGACACGATGGAAAAATTTGTTGGAAGTTAATTTAATCAATTTGCCTGAAAAAATGTTTTTTTTAGATACTTTTGCCGTTCCCAATTAGCGATGAATAAAATTTAACTAATTAAGCAAATAATTCGGAACATAACAATTAGCAAAAGTGCAATTCAATATCGATTATCAGGCAATTAATAAATTAGTTAAAAGGCTAGAAATGATGATATTGTCAGAATTTATTTTACCTACCGATCCCAAATGGAAACATTTTCTCGAACTGGCTGTACACGATGTTTACCATCTGCCAGAGTATGTTTCCTTATCAGCAAAATACGAACGAAGCCAACCTATAGCTTTCTATGGCGAATTAGATGAAGCTGCCTTTTTAGTTCCTTTGTTAACTCGCAAGATTCCAAAAAACCTGGAAGCACCCGATAATTGGTACGATGCGGCTACTCCTTATGGTTATCCAACACCACTATCTATTCCTCCTGATGATACATCGAATTTAGAGATTTTTCTCAAATCTTTTCAAGAAATAGGAGCCGCATCTGGAATGATTAGTGCATTCTTCCGTTTACATCCTTTGTTGCCGCCAAATTTAGATGTGTTAGCTAAATTTGGCACAGTTGTCAAACATGGTCAAACTGTATATATCGACTTGTCTTCATCTATTGAAGAAATGTGGTCGCAAACCCGAAAAGATCACCGAAAAGATATTAACAAACTGACCAAATTAGGTTTTCAAGCCCTCATCGATAATTGGAGTTTTTTTGACAAATTTATTGCCATCTATCGAGCAAATATGCAACGGGTATCAGCTAGCGAATTTTACTTTTTTGATGAGAGTTACTTTGTTGATTTGCGTTCTATTCTTGGCGATCGCCTACACCTTTGCACTATCTTATCCCCTGAAGGAGAAGTCGCTTCCAGTTTGCTGTTCACGGCAATTAATGGCATCGTGCAAACCTATCTTTCAGGAACATTTGATAAGTACCTTTCTTTAGCACCATCTAAGTTGGAAATTGATGTGGTGCGACGTTGGGCTAAGGAAAACGGACATCACGTTTTTCATTTGGGCGGAGGAGTAGGTTCTCGTCTTGATTCTTTATTTAAATTCAAATCAGGGTTTTCTAATTTAAAAGCGGATTTTTACACTTATAGGATGATTCTTGATATTGAAAAATATAAAAATCTTGTTCGAGCTTGGGAGCAAAAGTATGGAAAACTCAGCTATGGTGGTAATGATTTTTTCCCCTTTTATCGACTAGCCGAACCAT
>CAZJJR010000235.1:0-10213 GCA_964546365.1 uncultured bacterium
GTTTAGCTAATTAGTAATTTTAAAAAAAGCTATACCAATTTTCCTATCATGCTTGGTTAATTAATCAATTCTTAAAATCAGATTCCTAAGCAGCAAGCATGGTGCGTTACGCTGTCGCTAACACACCCTACTTTGTAAAGTTCATAATTATTAGTTCATTGATCTGCCCTCGTTTAGCAGCATTACTATTAATACTACGGGCAGCTTTTACTCTCTTTATATTATATGCTTTATAAGCATAATCGAAAAAATTATCATTTGACTCTTCATTTTTTGGATCGGAGTTACTTAAAATTAACTTTGCACCTTTTTTATCAAGTAATTCAAAGAATTCTTTTAACCGCAACTGCTCCGAATCATCAAAGTTATGTCTGGAATAGGATGTAAAATTAGCAGTTTTACTAATCGGTCGATATGGGGGATCGAAATAAACTAAAGACTCTTGGTTGACAAACTTTTCACACTCAGTAAAATCTCCCTGATAAACCTTCGTTTTTTGAAGAATCTGAGCAACTGCCCTCAAATTTTCCTGGTCACAAATAGTCGGCTTTTTATATTTACCAACTGGCACGTTAAATTCACCTTGGGAGTTGACGCGAAATAAGCCGTTAAAACAAGTACGATTCAGAAAAATAATCTGCGCTGTTCTCTCAATCCAATCGTTATTATATATGGCAAAATTTATCTGTTTGCGTCCGTAATTAAAAGCTAATCTAGTTTGATAATAATATTTTTTTCTCTGTTCATCATTTAGAGATAAATACTTGTTCTGTATTTCTAATAAAATCGCAATCAACTCTTCTACATTTGTCTGAATAGTTTGGTAAGCTAACACAAGTTCTGGGTTAATATCTGAGATAAAAAACTCATCAATCTGATAAAACTGGGCAATATGCAAGAAAACCGCCCCGCTACCAATAAAGGGTTCAATGTACCTTTTAATTGACCCATTAACTAATTCTGGTGGAAAATATTCAGTTAGTTGTTCGATGAGTTGAGTTTTTCCACCAGCCCATTTTAAAAATGGTTTTACTAGTCTGGTATTATGCGTTACTTTTGCCATTAATTAATCCAATATTTAAAGCACTTTATTTAGATGATTGATTAAAATCGTGAGATTTAATTAGAAAAAACCCACGTTTTTATATTATAACCAAATTTATTTGAATATGAATTTTAATTATGTAAAAATCACAATTATATTCGCCCACAATTAATAACTTGACTGAATTGCAAATGTAACGACAAATTCGCTCGAGTACTAAATATTTAATTGAAATCGAGCAAATTATGGAATAATTAGCTATAATTTAGGCTCATTTATCTAAAATATGGCTGCTACAATACCTATGAAATTCTTACGGTTCTTATCTCTTCCTCTGATTATATTAGGGTTTGTGCCAAGTTTTGCGATCGCATACTACCAAAATTCATCCGCAGACTTTAGCAGTGCCAAATGGGAAGCCGTTCCAGATACGGGATCTGAACCGATTTACATCGACACCAACAGCATAAAATTAGATGAAAGTCAAAGCGTAATCACCTTCGATTTGATTCAGCCTGACGGTAGTTATGGGCGCATCGAAACTGATTGCACAACTAACAAACAAAGATCGATCCGTCAAGGCTCGTTTGAATCTAAAACTAAAGCTACTTTCGTTTCATTACCCAATGCAACATGGCAAACTATTGAAACAGATAGCCTACAAGCAACTATATCAGAATTTGTCTGTTCGTTAGGCGATCGAATTGAACCTGCCACAGATGAAGCATTTTATAACACCCAGGTGCGATTACTAGGACAAATCAGTGAAGGTTGCGAAGAAACCAAAAAAATCCAAGGTAACATGACCTATCAAATTTGTACCATCAACGGTGAAACGGTGCAAGCTTCCGAATCTCTTACCGAAGAAGGAGATGGTTTAGGATTTTGGTTTGAAAATAATAAAGTAAGGGCAATTCGCTTTTTTCATAATGGCGATCTCGTTATTTTCGATGACAATGGACGTTTACAAGTTCGATTTTATGATGGTAATGAAATGCAAACTGATTTTACTGCAACGGAACGGAAAGAATTAGAAGAAACTGCTAAAAACGGGTATCGGGAGATTTTTGCGGTGTTTAAAATTTAGGTTTTGAAGAACTGGCGACTGGTCAATTTTTCTTATTCATCACTTGTTTGTAACGCAAAGCAGCTGCTTTCATTGCTTCATTGGGTGACGGAGGATTGAGCAGAGCATTCACAAAAGATTCGCTATCCTCAAGGTTCAGTTTGAGTATTTGGTGACGTTCGATAGGCTGTCCGTTCATTCGATGGGTATTGCTGCTGATCTGATTCAATTTCATATTCATTTATTTGCTTGATGCAATGGTTTTGTAAACTATGGTAATGTGCGATGTACCTACGTGCAGTCAAAACTAGCTTACGCGAACACTCTATCAATTTACTTTTCCGCTCGCTATATCATCCCATTTAATTTTTTCCTACATTCAACGCAATAGTTAAACTTTTGCTCCCTTAAGCTTAATCCCGTACCTTTATAATCATGTTTTCCTTTACACAATTCTCCTAGCCAATATTTTTCAATCTCAACTTCTATATTAAATTTTCCAGCTTTGTAGTCATCTAGAAATTTTTTAACTTTTACCAGATGGCGCTGCCCTTTACACTCGACGCAATCTCCTCCAATTATCCTTCGCAAGCTTTTGCCTGTAGATTTATACTCGTGTTTTTGCTTACATAAAGTAGCGAGATAGAACTGGCTGGTATCTACTTCTGGAGCAAGCATTTTTGTATCTTCAATTTTTGATTGTAAGCTTTCTTCGTGAGTTGGTTTTGCTGGTCTCTTCAATCGTTGAGCATCTCTAGCTTTCCTATTTTCTTCTTCGCATTGAAGGCATATTCTATTAGATAATCTTCTAAGACTATATCCGGTATTTTCAAAATCATGTCTTTTGTTACACATTGTTCCCAAATAGAACTTGGTAGTATCAATATCTGGGCGTATGCTTAAAGTTTGCTCTATCCAAAACTTAATTGGTACTAATGGTTCTTTGACACCAGAAGTAATTTGAGTGCATCTAATGCAACTGCCATGTCCTACTCTTCTCAAGGATTTTCCAGTACCTTGATAGTCATGTCCCCTTCTACAAAGTCGTCCTAGATAAACTCTTGAGGCATCAAAGATATAGACCTGAGTATCTTGACGCAATTGTTCAAAATCTTGGGATTTCTTTCGTAGATGTTCTATAATTTTATCCCACTTGCGAGACATTCCAGGGATATCAAGTTCTAGAATTTGCCGTGCAAGAGCTTCCGCTCTGTATTCTCCTATGCAGTAATTAAAAATTTTTCCATTTTGAAATAATTCTGCTGTCTTCCGCTTTTGATCTCTCCACTCATCAGTATAGAGAGGAGCAACTTCATCGCAAATTGATTTAATCCATGTTAGGCATTCAAGTGTGCCATAGAAAATCATATTAAAGTATCCATTTTTTCTGAAATGAGCACAGCCATCACCATCGAAAAAACCTTTAATATATGCAAGCGAGCATTCTTTCTTGAGGTGATGTGGAGGCTGTAATGTCAAACTTTTCCTTGGAGTTATTTTGAAATTTTTCTCTAAATCAGCGAACCACTCTTGAGCGCAGCTTACTGAAATTGAGTAAGGATTCAGGTCTAAACTTGAGGGATTAAAGATGGGGTGTCCACAGATGGGTTAACCATCGCTGTTATAGCTTGGTCAAAAAAGTCAATTACAGAATGTCCTTGACGACGGCAAGTTTGTATAACGGTCAATAAATTGGCAGTATTTTGGAACCGCTCTATGGAACGGGAACCGCCACTAACTTTTCTTTTTGTGACTGCTAAACGTAACGTTCTTTCTGCTAAATTATTATCAGGCGGTATCTCCGGATGGTCTAAAAAATACCACCACTGATGGGATTTATTTCGTAAGGAGCGTAAAAGTTTCCCGGCCTCCCCTCCGGCTTTATCAATCAATGAATGAATAGCAGATTCAACTTTTAGTTTAAATCCCGATGCCCAACACCTGAAATTATCAATGTGTTGAGTTTGTTGGAATAGAGCGTAGTTTTTAAAACCTTCATCTATCAGGCTGACAAATGTTGACCCAATCTCTTGGTTATTTAAGCCGGGAAGCTGAATGAGTTTCTTGAAGTGACGGCGTAAATGCGCCTGACATTTCTGTTGGGCTTTGACTGCATAACCATTATACGCACTATAGTCATCCGAACTGAGTACACCTTTGTAGCTCAAACCCAGAATCGATTCTAATTCGGCGCGAGAACGAGTATCAGCGGCATGAAATAAAGCGAAGTCGTTATTGGCAAATATCCATAACCATTCTTTTACTCCTTTGACTACCCAAGGTGTTTCATCCGAATGGATATTTGGCTGGGTTTGTTTTATCCATTCTTTGAGATTGTCAATACTTTGAGCTACTGCACCATCTATTCGCTCATTTGTGGCTACTAATGTTCCCAATCCAATTTCTATTTGACCCAGTTCCCACAACAATTCTTGTGGTTTTTCGTAGGATAAATGCCCGTAATTATTTACCCATCCCAAAAAAGCTTGCAGTCTGATTCCTATATCTTGTCCCGGTACTATCTCACTAGACCAATCTGCTGTTTGTTTGGAGCCACACTTACTGCAAACACAGGTATATCTTTGATATTCTACTATTTCAATTGGCTTCTTTACTAACTGTGCTACTTGCTGCGTTTCGATTTTTATTGGTTCCGCCAGAAATTCGCCCTGGCCACAGCAACTACACTCTTGAGGTCGTAATATTTCCAACCTATCCACTCTGCCAAACCCTTTTCTCGTTTTTCCAGGGTGTCCGGGTTGCCCGCCTGGTTTCCGTTTGGCCGCTTCACTCGACTCTGGTTTTTTTTCTTGTTTGTTTTCGGTTTTTTTGAGCAGGTCTGTTGAGGGGGGTTTGCTTGAAAAACGGCTATCTAAGTCTCTGCTTAATTTTAGTTTTTCTACTTCTTGTTTCAGTTGCTCTACTTGACAAGCCAGCGTCACCACTAAGTCCACCAGTTCTTCTTTGGCCAACTGGTTGAGTCGGTTTGGGTCTAGGGTTAGCTCTAACTTGTTTTGCTTCATCGCTTTTTACCCTACCCTAATTTTTCCTCTTGTCAACCCCCTACCACCTGAATCCTTACAGTTCTCCCTGATAACTTGATCTTCCCAGTCCGTCCATATATGCTTTTCGGAAAGATAGCCCATTTTAAAAGCTTTCAAATGTACAGATTTCTCTGTTCTATGAAATAAAGCTTTAGCAACTTCCTCAAAAGGTACTCCTTCCCTGAGCTTCTGTAACTCTTTAATCTCCCACGATTGCCAAAGATAACCGCCCATACTTTACTCACCAATGCAGAAGTCTATTATGTAAGATGTTGAGTGTTAGGCTTCCTAAATCACTTTAACCTATGGCGAAAGTGATCTTACTTATAGCCATTTTTACGAAGCCACTTCCCCACGTCTATGACCAATGGCCCAACAGCCATGACTGCACGCCGAAGCACATCCTCAGATACGCGCAAAGTAGTCGTCCAATACCCTACTTCGTAATCTTGGTTAATATTGATTTTGGTGGGATCTTCTGGCCCAGGGCGCTTTACATTATCAGGCATAGGACTCTCTCCTAACATTCAGTAGATAAGCTAACAAGCAAGATATTTAGTACTAGCGTACTATACAATACGGAAAAAAGCTATGTAAAAATTTCTGTAGAAAGCGGTAAACCTTGGTCAAGCAACAGCTTCAGAGTTTGGGGATAGTTCGATGATGGGCTAGAACAGATCAATATAAGCGATCGCACTGTTGTCTGGGTGCTGCTTTTCTGTATAAACTTTAGATTGTTAGGAAAAAAAATCTGCAATGCTGGAAAACTAGCAGTGCAAGCTTTACCTCCTCTGTCAATAGTTGTTTATTGAGTTATATTACTTATGAATAGCGCATTTCAGGCAGTAGGGTTGGCTTTGGGTGTATTCGATCGCATGGTCGAAAAGTCCGCCCGTAAACAACAATATAAGCATGAGCAAAAAATGAAAGAGTTAGAGATAATTGCTAACTCAAGTTTGCGAGATCAATACGTTTATGAAATGTTGCTAGATAAATTTTTAGCTCCTATTGAGGAAGCACAAAATAGAATCCAAGATACAGCGAAACACGCCCAGTATATGGCCGAAGTTTTAGCTTATTATTATCGAGATCATAACCTATCTCAAGAGGAAGCGAAGATTATTTGTAGTGAGATGCGTACTATAGCCGTGAGAATTACGAAGGCAGAATCTTTGTATGAACTCAAAATAATTTATGAAGCAATTACTGAATTCGTAGATGTAACTGCAAAGTTTCAGCATAAAGAGCGAAAATATTCAATTAGTCGAGAGCTACGCAAAAATATATTAGACCCTTTGAATACTTGTATTGCTAAATATCAGAATTTTCAAAGACGAATAGAATGCTACAACACTTGGGAGGATTTTGAAAAAACAAGGTTGAAAGGCAATTCTAACACTCTTAAATAAATTTGAGCGTGAAATTTGGCGCTCGCCTTTTATACCCTCTTTCTTATAGAGTATAAATTTGATATAAATAATTTACCAACTACTTGAATAATCTAATTATGAAAACAGATATTTCTCTTCCAGACTCAATTTTTGAAGAAGCTGAAGCAGTTGCTCAACAGTTAGGAATATCTCGCAGCGAACTATATACCGAAGCATTGAAAGCATATTTACGGCGACATAACCAAGAACGGACTTTATCGAAACTAAACGAAGTGTACTCTCAACAATCTTCAGATTTAGATACAGTTATGGCAAAAATGCAATTTGTGTCTTTGCCAAAGGAGAATTGGTAGTGTATCGCGGTGAAATTTGGTGGGCGCAGCTACCCGATCCAATTGGTTCAGAACCAGGTTATCGTAGACCTGTGCTAATTATTCAGGATGATACATTCACCCAAAGCCGCATTAGGACAGTAATTGTTGTCATTATTACTTCTAATATCGAACTTGCCAACGCACCGGGCAATGTTTTTTTACCGCGTGAAGCGACGGGTTTACCCAGAGATTAAGTTGTAAATGTCTCCCAGATATTTACTGTGGACAAAGCATTTTTAACTGAGCGTATTGGTGCATTACCAGCCAGTTTGCAAGAAGAAGTGGATGAAGGTTTACGAACAGTGCTGTACCTTTGATGATGAACGATCGCGATCGCTCTTTTTATTCAAAGTTTCGATCGCACCTTAGCAACTACTCCGCAACTTCATCTACCCGCGCCGGAGAATCAAACAGATCGAATTGATTGAAAAGGGTAATAGCACCTATAGCTAAAACCGTTCCCAACGTAACACCAATAGCCATCAAAATTAAGGTGAGACTTATCAAACTGTTTTTCGCTTTTTTTACTCTTTTACCTGGCTTAGTCGTTGGATCTACTTCTTGATTAGTAGGTGGTTGAGTGTTAGTTACGTTGCCCAAGTTGTTAGGGACTTGAGGATCTGAATTATTAGATGGATACTGGTTCATACTTTCATTTTGCGCGATCGCGAACTCAAATATCATCGGCCCATAGGTGCATCACGCCCAACCTACGGCACAATAAGAAAGAGGTCAACAAGGGAGGGGCTATGTCTAAGCGCAAAAAGCACGATCTCCAATGGATCAAAAAAACCCTAGAGTTAAAAGAAGACCATAATTGGAAATCAGCGCCGGGAACTCGCATTTTTGTGGCTGGGCGAGGGGCAGTGCGTTTTGATGTTCCACAAGATTGGCATTTTGAACCGGATACCAAATCGTTTCGTTTTTTGGACAAAAAGCCACCAAATGACGATTGTCGCTTAGAAGTTTCTTATAATTTGCTGCCTCCTGGTGACTGGGCAGATTTTCCCCTAATTCCTCTCTTAAAAAAACTTGTTCGAGAAGATGAAAGAAAACCTATAGAAATAGGCGAAGTTGTTCAACTCAAACGCCAAACAGCCCGCGTTGTTTGGAGTCAATTCAAATTTATCGACCCCCAAGAAAATCGCGAAGCTTATTCCCGAATTTGTATTGGTTTAGGTTCTGGCGTTCAATGTTTGATTACTTTTGATTATTGGGTAGATGATGCGGAACGCTTGACTCCTGTTTGGGATACGGTGATGAATTCTTTGGTTCTCGGTTTGTATATCAGCGATCCTCGCACCGGATTTGCATTACCCGATTAGGATTTGGCTAAAAGAAGTTGGGTTTATTATGGTTAGAAACCCAGCTTTTTTCTAAAACATAAAATTTGCCAGATAAAAATCAAATGATTATGCAAGCAGAAGAAAAGATTGTTCTTCAAAACTGATAATAAACGTTAGACTTTTGCTGAGTATGATGATGCTGATGAAATGATTTCTTTAAATTTCATTTCTTTTGAAATAACCATAGCAGATATTTATGGTAAAAAAGAGGATTTTTGACCCTGATTGGATATGATTTCTTGACAAATTGTAATATCCTTGCTACAGAAAATATGCTATCTATTTAATAGAGCTATATTTATCCTGGAGGCGCTATGTTTCTTAAACAGAAGCAAACCGGGGAATTAATTGAAGTGCTGAGGATCGAGGATGTTTATAATCCTTGTAGAACCGAGATCATGGGTCAATATCATGCTGGTGAAGAAATGCAAGACCCGGAAATCTTCCTCAAGTCAGAACTGATCTTTCCTTCTGGCGAACCTTTACCAGTTTGCTGGATCGACCCCCACTATACTGAAAAACGTCAGCGACCTGTTGCCGTAATGACAGTTGGATAAGCTTTTGACTAACTGGCATTCCTAATAGCTAGTTTTAAGGGGTTTCTGACCAACCATAGTCTATCTCAATCGATTTGATAGACTATTGGTAACTAATGCAAGAAAATCTAGCTAATTTAATTGGTTAGGTTTTTCTTGCTATCTTATTACAGTTTGCTTTGGCAAGATTTATGAAGAATCAAGAATCGGTCATTTTACCTTTCGCAATCAGATAAAGAGAGCCAGGAAACCAGAATAAAAGTGCAGTTCCTACTTGGGCAAAGTTATTATTGTAGAAAGCATCATATAAATAATAGATAGTGGAAACTAGACCGATCGCACCAATGATTCGCAATGTATAGGGGTGACTTTTGGGGAAGAAACAGAAGATAGCAATAACGATGCAAACTCCCACCAGTCCGGCTGTACCCCAATAGAATAATGATATATTTTCAGGCGGTCTGGTAGCTAATATCTCTCGCATTTGCACGATGAGAGAGATACCTGCAATTACTGAGAGGAATCCCAAAATATTATAGAAAGTTCTGTTCATAATTTATTCTCTAAATATAATCTTTAGGGGCGATATTACCTCGCCCCTACTTTTAATATATTCAGAGCTTAGCAAATCTCTTCCAGATCGACCCATTCATCGTAGGATGAATCGTAACCGAGGTAATGCACGAAGTATTGATCGCCTCGGATTTCTTGAATGGTTGCAGTATACCAATCCTCTTCATCGTCATCCCAAACTTTTACTTTTTGGCTGACTGCAAATCCATTGTCGTCGGAGGAAGTGCGATCGCTAAAACGCACATCTTCTTCATCTACCCACTCATCGTCAGATGAACCGTAACCGATATAACGAACGAAGTATTCGTTTCCTTTTACTTTTTGAATGTTTGCTTCATACCAATCTTCGTCATCGCTATCCCACACTTCTACCTTTTGACCAACCGTATATTGATCTCCATCTGACTTACCAACAGATGATACGTTTGCACCAGATTTTGGCTGCTCTTTAATTTCTTCTTTAACTAAAGTATAAGCCTCTAAAATTACGTTGCGAGCAACGGTTTGAATTCCCGTATGCTCGTAATAATTAGTAGTTTGATCCAAAAATGCCGCTACAAAGTCTAAGTTATCATCAGCAATCTGGATGAAATTGCCCAAACTGCTAATAATCGATTGGGGAGTTACTCCGGTTTTGGCTACTAAACCGTTCATCCAGCCTTGCAATGAATTGAAACCCTGATTGATAAAGGCAAATTTATCAGCGGTACTCGCTCCGGGTAGGGAGTTATTGACAGCCAAGAAGACCGGATTTTGAGCAACTGCGCTAGCATCAGCACCGCTAATAATACTTTGTATTTTGCTCAGAAAATCTGGCCCTAACGGAAGAATTCCATCA
>CAZJJR010000235.1:10223-10489 GCA_964546365.1 uncultured bacterium
CGAGCGCACGCATCAATGCTGCATCTTGATGATTGGTAGCCACAGCATTGGCAAACTGTTGCGGGTTGGGTTGAGGAATCCCGTTTAGTTTACAGAAGGCAATGATTTCAATAGCAATTTTAAGTACGAAGTCGATCGCTTGGGTTACATCTGCTTTAGGAGTGATATTGCTTAAAAAAGACAGAAAGCTGATTTTTTCACCTACTTTATTGGCTAAAGCGGAGGCCGCAATGGGAACCGCAGCTTTAGCACATACAGTAGGTGAA
>CAZJJR010000236.1:0-1318 GCA_964546365.1 uncultured bacterium
CAGTAGGATATTTAATATTAGGTAGAAGTCAATCTAAAATCTAAAATCTAAAATCCAAAATCGAATGATTACCAATTCTCCTACTTACATTCTCGCTCTCGATCTCGGTACTACTGGCAACCGAGCAATTTTATTCGATCGCAACGGACAAGCAATTAGTTCTGCCTATAAAGAATTAACTCAATATTATCCCGAACCCGGTTGGTTAGAACACGACCCCAGAGATATTTGGCAAGATACTGTTTGGGCGATGCAAACAGCATTGCAAAAAGCCGGAATAGCCGCTACTCAAGTAGCTGCCATCGGACTAACCGTACAGCGAGAAACTTGTTTGTTGTGGGATAAAACCACGGGACGACCTTTATATAATGCGATCGTATGGCAAGACCGCCGCACTGCTCCATTATGCAATAAATTAACCGAAGAAGGTCATGCCAACAATATTTATCAACGCACGGGATTAGTGATCGATGCTTACTTTTCCGCCACTAAATTAGCGTGGTTACTCGAATATATAAAAAGAGAATATCCACCAATCGAATCAGAGAACATTTTAGCAGGTACGATCGATAGTTGGATTTTGTGGAATCTTACAGGCGGACAAGTTCACGCCACGGATCATAGCAATGCCAGTCGCACGATGCTGATGAATTTATCTAAACGAGAATGGGATGAAACTTTACTCGATTTATTTCAAATTTCTCCTCATTTAATGCCAGAAATTAAAACGAGTTTGGGCTTATTCGGTTATAGCAAACCAGAATTATTAGGCGCATCAATTCCGATTACCGCTATTTTAGGAGATCAGCACGCCTCTTTATTCGCTCACGGTTGCGATCGTCCTGGTATGCTCAAATGTACTTACGGCACTGGCTGCTTTTTAGTCGCGCATACAGGAGAAAATATCGCCAATTCCCGTAACCGATTGCTTTCTACAATAGCTTGGACGGAAATCAAAAACAATAAAGAAATTAAAGCAGGCTATGCCTTAGAAGGTAGCATATTTACTACAGGAGCCTGCATACAATGGTTGCGGGATGGCATTAAATTAATTACTGCCGCCACGGATACAGAAATGATGGCAAATCGGGTAAATGATAACGGTGGTGTTTATTTCGTCCCTGCCTTAAGCGGTTTGGGTGCACCTCACTGGGATATGACTGCTAGGGGAGCATTTTTCGGCATTACCGGCGGAGTAGAAAGAGAACACATGGTAAGGTCAGTATTGGAAGCAATTGCTTATCAAGTGAAAGAAGTTGTAGAAGCAATAAATCAAGATAGCGCTACTAATATAAAGTTATTAAAAGTAGACGGAGGA
>CAZJJR010000236.1:1379-1612 GCA_964546365.1 uncultured bacterium
GGGTATCCCAGTAGAACGTCCGGTTATTTTAGATGCTTCCGCACAAGGTGCTGCATTTGCTGCTGGTTTGGCAGTCGGTTTTTGGCAAGATTATGCAAAAATAACGGGTAGTCGTGAAATTGATAGAACTTTCTATCCCGGTGAAGGAGTTACTCAAGCACGAGCTAATTTTACACAGAGGCAAAAAGCAGTTGAAAGAGTAAAAAATTGGGCTTAATTGGCAGTATGAAGTA
>CAZJJR010000236.1:1636-3171 GCA_964546365.1 uncultured bacterium
GTAAGAAGAAATTAATTTTGAATTCTGAATTTTGAATTTTGAATTCTCCCCACCCTTCCTCTCAAAAACTACCGACTGTAAAGTTGGGTTAACTCTAACAACCTTTGGCGCATTTCCTGAGTAATCATTTCTGATTTTTCATATCGCCAGCGCCAGTTTCCCGCATTGACGCTGGGATCGTTCATTCTGCCGCTACTATCTAAACTTAGAATATCTTGCAGGGGAACGATCGCTAAATCGGCGACGGAGGATAAAGCGACTCGAATGAACAGCCAATTAATTTCTTTAATTTCGTCGGGAGATGAATAACCGAAGTATTTAGCAACGAATTCTTTTTCGTGAGAAGTGGCGGTATTCCACCAACCCAATGTGGTATCGTTATCGTGAGTGCCGGGATAAACTACGCAATTTTTCACATATTGATGTGGTAAGTAACTGTTTTCCGATCCGCCACTAAAGGCAAACATCAGAATTCGCATACCGGGGAAGTTAAAGCGATCGCGTAACTCTTCTACTTCCGGCGTAATAATACCCAAATCTTCTGCTAAAACTGGCAAACTACCTAAAGTATTACCAAGGGTTTCAAAAAATTCAAATCCCGGCGCTTTTATCCACTCACCATTAATGGCAGTTTCTTCACCCGCCCGTACTTGCCAATAAGCTTCAAAGCCGCGAAAATGATCGATGCGGACGATATCGACATATTGCAAAGTCGCTTTAAATCTGGCAATCCACCAGGCAAAGTTGGTTTTTTCTAATTGTTCCCAATTATAAACCGGATTACCCCACAGTTGTCCGGTTGCGCTGAAATAATCTGGCGGAACTCCCGCAATATAAGCAGGTTCTAAAGTGTCCGGATCGAGTTTGAAAATTTCTGGATTTCCCCAAACTTCGGCGCTATTATGGCAAACGTAAATCGAGACATCGCCGATAATTTTGATGTTTTTATTGTTGGTATAGTTGCGAAGATTTCTCCACTGTTCAAAAAACTTAAATTGCAGGAATTTGTGGAACGCGATGCTATCCTGTAAATCCTGGGATGCTGCTTTCAGTGCATCTGGTTCCCGACGCGCGATCGATCTTTCCCAAAGATGCCAACTTTTACCGCCATTGGCTTCTAGTAAAGCCATGAATAATACGTAATCATCCAACCAATACGATTGTTCCTGACAAAAACGTTCAAACTCAGTGTTTCTGTGGTTGCCTAAAGATTGCTGAAAGCGTTGATAAGCAAGTCTGAGAAATTTAGTTTTGTGGGGAATAACTAAATCGAAATTTACTCGGTTTGGAGATACTTCCGGACTTGCAAGTAGCGGCGTTAATTCATCGTGACTTAATAATCCTTCTTCTGTTAATTTATCTAAACTAATCAACAGGGGATTTCCCGCAAATGCACTGAAATTCATCGTATAGGGGGAATGTTCGTAACCTGTTGGCCCCAAAGGTAATACCTGCCACAACTTTTGGCCACTTTCTGCTAAGAAATCTACGAACTGGTAAGCCGAATTGCCCAAGTCTCCGATCCCAAATCGGCT
>CAZJJR010000236.1:3188-10479 GCA_964546365.1 uncultured bacterium
TAAAATTCCACTGGCGCGTTCAAACGTCATTCGATTTTAGATTTCCGATTTTAGATTTTCGATTTACATAAGTACAAAATGTATATAAAAACACACCATAAAGCGTACTACTTTAGAGATAAATTAAATCATCCTTTAGGTATAAAAGTAAGTTTATTATCCAATTGAGAGGTGGAAATTACATCGTTGGTGGGAGGAGAGCAGCAGAGAAAAATACCTAAGATGATGAAGCAAAATTTGTCGATCGCAAAGCTTACTAGCTGCTTGTGGTAAATTAACAAAGTTGAAATAAAGTAATTTATTAGATTCTGGAAATTCAACTGTGGAAAAAATGCAAAACACTCTATTAAACAACGACCCCTTATGGTTTAAAAACGCGATTATTTACGAAGTGCCAGTGCGCGCCTTTGCCGACAGCAACGGTGATGGCATTGGCGACTTTAGAGGTTTAACAGAAAAACTCGATTACCTGCAAGACTTAGGCGTTACCGCCGTTTGGTTGCTGCCGTTTTTTCCCTCTCCCCTCAGAGATGATGGCTACGATATAGCAGACTACACCAACGTTAACCCGATTTATGGAACGTTGGAAGATTTCAAAGAATTTTTAGAAGCTGCTCATCAGCGAGATATTCGAGTTATTATCGAGCTAATCGTCAATCACACATCCGATCGGCATCCTTGGTTTCAACGAGCGAGAAGATCCCCGAAAGGTAGCGTAGAACGGGATTTTTATGTATGGAGCGATACGGCGGAAAAATATCGGGAAGCTCGCATTATTTTTAAAGATTTTGAAACATCTAACTGGAGTTGGGATGCAGTTGCTAACTCTTATTATTGGCATCGTTTTTACTCCCATCAACCAGATTTAAATTACGACAATTCAGCAGTGCAGAAAGCAGTATTTGAAGTGCTGGATTTCTGGTTGGAAATGGGAGTAGATGGTTTGCGTTTGGATGCAGTGCCTTACCTGTACGAACGAGAAGGAACTAACTGCGAAAACCTGCCAGAAACTCATGAATTTTTGAAGAAGTTACGGGCTTATATAGATAGCAAATATCCCAATCGGATGTTATTGGCCGAGGCAAATCAATGGCCGGAAGATGCGGCAGAATATTACGGCAATGGGGATGAGTGCCAGATGAATTTCCATTTTCCCCTGATGCCTCGCTTGTTCATGTCTGTCAGGATGGAAGATAGTTTTCCGATTATCGATATCCTGCAACAAACTCCGACCATTCCCGATAACTGTCAGTGGGCGTTATTCCTTCGCAATCACGACGAATTAACCTTGGAAATGGTAACAGATGAAGACCGGGATTATATGTACCGAGTCTATGCCCAAGACCAGGAAATGCGGGTAAATTTAGGGATTCGCCGCAGGTTAGCCCCCCTATTAGGAAATGACCGCCGCCAAATTCAATTACTTAATAGTTTGTTGTTGTCTCTTCCCGGTACGCCAGTACTTTATTACGGTGATGAAATCGGCATGGGAGATAACGTTTATGTAGGCGATCGCAACGGCGTGCGGACTCCCATGCAGTGGAGTGCCGATCGCAACGCAGGTTTCAGTCGCGGCAGTTCCCAGCGATTGTACTTACCCGTCATTGTCGAATCGGAATATCACTATGCTGCCGTTAACGTAGAAGCACAACAAGCTAACCCCAATTCCCTTTGGTATTGGATGAAACGCTTGATTGCAATTCGCAAACGCTTTCAAGCCCTGGGGAAAGGTAGCTTTGAATTCCTCCATCCAGATAATCGAAAAGTATTAGCTTTTACCCGCACTTACGGCGACGAACATATTTTAGTAGTGGCGAATTTATCCCGGTTCGTGCAAACGGTGGAATTAGATTTAACTCCATTTAAAGGCATGGTGCCGATCGAAATTTTTGGTCGTACTCAGTTTCCCCCAATTGGCGAATCGCCTTATTTCCTCAGCCTTGGCCCTTACTCTTTTTACTGGTTTACCCTCAAATTACAACCAGAACACGCTCACTTACCAAGACCGCAAGTACAAGTGCCAACTTTAGTAGTAAGCAGCAAATGGCAGAATATCTTTTTCCAACGAGAACTAAAAGATACTCTCGAATCTATTCTACCTAACTACTTGTATAGCTGTCGCTGGTTCGATCGCAAAAATCGAGTAGTGCAATCTGCCCATATCACGGAAACGATCGCAGTTTCCTACAAAGATATGGAAGCGCAGATGATTTGGTTGCAAGTAGACTACACTCAAGGAGAAGCGCAAACTTACCTGTTGCTGTTAGCTTATGCAGAAGGAGAACAAGCATTTCACCTATTAGCAGAAATGCCCGAAGCGGTAGTTTCTCGCTTGCAAATTCAAGGTAAAAATGAAGCCGGAGTTTTATTCGATGCAGTAGCAGACAAACAGTTTTTAACTTTTCCATTGGATGCGATCGCCCACAATCGACGTTATAAAGGAATCGCAGGCGAACTGATCGCCACCGCTAGCGATTTATTCCCAGAAATTCATGATGGTGCTTCTCACTTAGAACCCCATGATTTAGTAAAAGGAGAACAGCGAAATACGACAGTAGTTTATGGCGATCGCTTTCTCCTCAAACTCTTCCGTCAAGTTGACGAAGGAATTCACCCAGAACTAGAAATTGGGCGGTTCTTAGGAGAAAAACAACTCCTCAAACACTTTGCCCCCATCGCCGGGGCGCTGGAATACCGCAATTCAAAAAACAGTCAGACGATCGGTATATTGCAACAATTTATCCAAGATACCCGTAGCGGTTGGGATTATACCTTGGATAGTTTGCGCGATTACTTCGATTGCGTGATGGTGCAGCAGGCAGGAATTACCGAATTACCCCTTTCCTCTGGCAGCTTATTAGATTTAGAGAAAGCCTTCGATGAAGTCAAGCTAGAAGATGGCATCCAGATCGGCGGAAATCCAGACGGAAGCGATTTCTGCGCCCTCAAAGACACCCTCACCGGAAAAGAATTAGCGATTAGTACGATCGGTTCCTACCTAGCGAACGCCCAACTGTTGGGTAAATCTACTGCCGAACTGCATATTGCCCTGGCTTGCGATCGAGAAAATCCCGACTTTGCCCCAGAACCATTTTCAACCTTTTATCAGCGATCGATCTACCAATACGCACGCAACTTAACCGGGCGAGTCTTCATCCTGCTAAAACAACGACTCGATGAACTATTACCCAACACCCAACAATTGGCAAAGAAAGTACTCAATCGCCAAGAAGAATTCATGGGACGCTTCCAGTTAGTTTTAAACCAAAAAATTACTGCCATGCGTACCCGTTATCACGGCGATTACCATTTAGGGCAAGTGCTTTATACCGGGAAAGATTTCATCATCATCGACTTTGAAGGAGAAGCAGGACGCACTTTAAGCGAACGACGCATGAAGCGATCGGCTTTGCGAGATGTTGCCGGAATGTTGCAATCTTTCAACTATGCTGCCAACCTAGCACTTCGCAATGAAATAGAAAGCGGCATGATCCGCCCGGAAAATCTCCCAATAATGGAAAAATGGGCGCAGTTTTGGTACGCCTGGGTAAGCGCAGCGTTCCTCAATAGCTATCTCGCAGTTGCCAAACAAGATGGCTTTTTACCCAAAACAAATGCAGAACTACAAGTACTGCTAGATGCCTATCTTTTGGAAAAAATCATCTTTGATTTAGGCTACAAACTCGACCATCGTCAAAACTCAGTAGACATTCCACTCTATCAACTCATTCAGTTTTAGTTATTAGTTATTAGTCATTAGTCATTAGTCATTTGCTAATCACTAATGACCAATGACTGATGACAAATGACCAATAACCAATCACAAATCACAAATTATGATTCAACTCGCAGAAAATGCCAACCAAGCACAGATAACCAACCAAAATGTCAGCCTTCTAACCGAAGATGACATTTATCTATTTAATGAAGGTTCTCACTTTCATCTTTACGAAAAACTAGGTTCTCACCCAATGGTCGTAAACGGTGTGAGAGGAACTTACTTCGCAGTTTGGGCACCCAATGCGGGTCACGTATCCGTCAAAGGAGATTTCAACAATTGGAGTGATTTCGGTCATTCCCTCACCCTGAGAGGACAATCGGGAATTTGGGAAGGATTCATTCCCGAAATGACCAAAGGAAGCCTCTACAAATACCGCATTACTCACCGTTATAACGGCTATTCAGTAGATAAAGCCGATCCCTTTGCCTACACTCAAGAATTGCCACCCAGAACCGCTTCAATTATCTGGGAAACTGACTATCATTGGCAAGACCAAGAATGGATGGCCAAACGTGCCAAACATAATTCCTTCGATGCACCGATCTCAATTTACGAAGTACATTTAGGTTCTTGGATGCGAGTAACGGAAGAAGGAAATCGCTTCCTCACTTACCGAGAAATCGCCTCAAAATTAGCCGAATACGTGCAGCGAATGGGCTTTACTCACGTTGAATTAATGCCCATTACCGAACATCCATTTTATGCTTCTTGGGGTTATCAAACAACCGGATATTTTGCCCCCACCAGTCGCTACGGCACCATCCAAGATTTCATGTACTTGGTCGATTATTTGCATCAGCAAGATATCGGCGTAATCTTAGATTGGGTACCCTCCCATTTCCCCACCGATCAACATGGATTAGGTTACTTTGATGGTACTCACCTTTACGAACACGCCGATCCCCGTAAAGGTTTCCATCCCGATTGGCAAAGCAGTATCTTTAATTACGGTCGCAATGAAGTTGTCAGTTTTCTAATTAGTAGTGCCTTTTTCTGGTTAGATAAATGCCACATTGATGGACTGCGAGTTGATGCGGTAGCATCCATGCTTTATCTAGATTATTCCCGTCAACCGGGAGAATGGATTCCCAATCAATATGGTGGTCGAGATAATCTAGAAGCAATTAACTTTTTGCGGCGCTTCAATCAAGCTGTTTACGAACATTTTCCCGACGTACAAACGATCGCGGAAGAATCCACCGCTTGGGAAAAAGTTTCTCGCCCGATTTATGACGGAGGTTTGGGATTTGGATTGAAATGGGACATGGGATGGATGCACGATACCCTCAAATATATGTCCCTCGATCCGATTAGCCGGAAGCATCATCATAATTTACTAACCTTCCGGATGTTGTACGCTTTTAACGAGAACTTTATTTTGCCTCTTTCCCACGATGAAGTAGTGCATGGCAAAGGTTCTTTAATTGGCAAAATGCCGGGAGATTACTGGCAGAAATTTGCCAATATGCGCGTCTTATTTGGCTATATGTATGCCCAAGCAGCGAAGAAATTGTTGTTTATGGGTGGCGAGTTCGGTCAGTGGCAAGAATGGAGTCACGATCGCAGTTTAGATTGGCATCTGTTAGATTATCCCATGCACGCAGGTTTGCAAAGATGGGTAGCAGATTTAAACCACATTTACCGTCACGAACTCGCCTTACATGAAATAGACTTTGATTGGCAAGGTTTTGAGTGGCTTGATTGCAACGATTGGGAACAAAGCGTAATCAGTTTGATCCGCAAAGCTAAATCTACAGATGAAAAGATTTTAGTAGTAGCTAACTTCACGCCAATTCCTCGTTATAACTATCGTTTAGGCGTACCGGATAACGGTTTCTGGCAAGAGTTAATGAACAGCGATGCTACGGAATACGGTGGTAGCGGCGTAGGCAATTACGGAGGAGTTCAAGCAGAAGAAATTTACTGTCACGATCGCGCTTACTCCGTAAATATCCACTTACCGCCTCTGGGTATTCTCTTCTTCAAACTTCAAAAAACAGCACCTACCGTTGAAAGCGAATTGTAGTCGAACCCCTATGCTGTAGAAACCCGGTTTCTAACCTCACAAATATTCTCAAGTCGATCGTAGGGTGCGTTACGGTAAACCTAACGCACCATCAAACTTTCATATCATATCCGTTAGCATCGGGAGCAAACCAAAAATTGCTTTCTTATCTGCTTCTATCTGCGTTTATCTGTTGAAATCTGCGGTAAAAATTAAATCCCTAATTAACACAAATAATTTTTCCCATCACTCTTACACTACCGATCCAATCGGACAAGATATCAGTAGGGCTATATTGACAAAACTGGCAAGATACTTACTGTTGACGAATCCAATTTTCCGAACAATTTACGTTTAGGTTCTTTTGTATGTCTGACAGTAATCGTCATAATTTGGCGCTAGGTGCGTTACGGTAAACCTAACGCACCCTACTTTTTATTCTCAGCTTTGCTTAACAAAATCAAGCGCAGCAGAATTCATACAATAGCGTAAACCAGTTGGTTTCGGCCCATCTTTGAAAACGTGACCCAAATGTGCATCACACGACGCGCAAAGCACCTCTACTCTCCGCATAAACAAGGTGCGGTCTTCCTCGAATTTCACGTTTTCTTGATTAACAGGCGCATAGAAACTAGGCCAACCAGTGCCAGAATTATACTTAGTTTCCGAACTAAATAACTCATTCCCACAACAAACGCATTTGTAAATTCCCGATTCTTTGTTATCGTGATATTTTCCGGTAAAAGCTCTTTCCGTTCCTTTCTTGCGGGTAACTTGGAATTGTTCGGGAGTTAGCTGCTGTTTCCATTCTTCGTCGGTCTTTTGTACTTTGTTAATCATGGCACTTGGGTAACTGTTTAAAAAAGCGGTTAACTTCCACGTCTAAGTAATCGGGAATAATATCCCTTATTACTTTGCCATAGTTTATAACTTTTTTCCCTGGAAGGTGCGACCTAGAAACCCGGTTTCTTCAAGAAACCGGGTTTCTATCTACCTAACTCACGCCTCTAAAACTTGTCGGATACGGCGTTCTAAACGATCGATATCTAAACCGCCTTCATCGCGAGTAATGCGACGCACGGTAGGGTTAACATTGCCCAAATCTGCTAACAAGTCTTGCAGTACTTCTTGCTGTTGGCGGGACTGGGTAACCTCACGGGGTTCTTGTACTAAATCCCGCACGATCGTATCCTCTGCTCTTGAAGCTACGATCGGGTTATTTTGCCCTTCCAGGTGAATTAACGTGCGTCGTCCCGGCCCTCGGTCTTCCTCTAGGGGAATCACTGCCGTTACTTGATCTGAACGCACGTATTTGCCGTATCCCAAAGGTATTAATACTGATGTTTGGATTTTCATTTAAATTAGCAATTCTGTTGTGATATACTCCTATTTTAGCTGGTGTTTAAAAATAAATAAGCTATTGAAAGAGCGGTTTTTACCCTATTTTTAAGAGGGATTTACTTCAGGGGGCGACAAGCGCCCCGAAAGCAATATGAATCAAGGGT
>CAZJJR010000237.1:0-562 GCA_964546365.1 uncultured bacterium
TAGAGATACTCAAATTTAGGCCAAAATGAAAATGAGAATATCTTCTATTTGGTAATAGGGAAAAAGCAATCGACGATTGCTTTTTCCCTATTTGTATGAATATCTATTGCTAATAAACAGAAATATAACCAAAAATAGTTCGAATTTACGTTATTTTACGGTATTTATCAAGGGAAATTAAGAACGATATTAGCTATTGACATACTATTGGGTAACTAGAAATGGAATCGTAACGGTGAAAGTCGTACCAACCCCGATTTCACTTTCTACAGTAATATTTCCACTGTGTAAATCTACGTACTTTTTCACCACAGTTAACCCCAATCCAGAACCTGGGATGAGACCGACATTTTTACCGCGATAGAAAGGTTCAAATAAATGTTTTCGATCTTTGAAAGGGATGCCAATACCGCGATCGATAATGCGAAAAATATTGACTTTTTCTAGCTTCCCATCAGCTGGTGCTTCGCAAATAAGAGCAAAATAAATGCTTCCCCCTTGCGGTGAATACTTAATGGCATTAGACAGTAAATTGCGTAAAATCGTTATCACGCTCTTTTCA
>CAZJJR010000237.1:586-857 GCA_964546365.1 uncultured bacterium
CCTGATGGCATTCACCTTGATGATAAAAATTTATCTGGTGGTTTATGCCTTCTCTTAACTGAATATTTTCGACTATTTCCTGGCAAACTTTGGCTAAATTAGTAATTTTTCGGTTAACCTTTAATTGGCCTGTTTCGGCTCGATTAATTGTTAAAATATCATCCAATAATTGAGTCATCATTTTTGCAGATGCTTGAATTCTCTGAATATTTCTGAGCATCTTTTCTTTTGGTAATTCCTCTTTGGCATTTTCTAGCAACTGAGCAGAGGC
>CAZJJR010000237.1:911-3916 GCA_964546365.1 uncultured bacterium
CGATTTTGCCATTGGCTGCATTCCCGATCTTTTTCTAACAACAAACTATCTTCTTCTGCTTGTTTTCGCTCGGTAATGTCGATGGCTGTACCTAGTATTTGTTGGGGAGTACCATCACTATTTCTGGTAAATACAATATCCCAAGTGTGCAGCCAGCGCCATTCATTTTTGGCGTTTTTTAAGAGTAATTCATGTTGTAATATTTCACCATCTTTGGCTTTTAAAAATCGTTGTTTTATTTCGGCTAATTTTGGTAAACATTCATGGTGAAAAACTTCTGTAAAAAAAGCCGATTTCATGGATTGGATTTCGGATGGAGTGTAACCCAGGCAGACATATGCTTGGCGATTAATATAAATGTTACGGTTTTGGTTGAGATCGAAAATATAAATTAAATTAGGAGTTGTATCGGCAATTTGTTGAATTAAACGCTTTCTTTTTCTTAATGCAGCTTCTACTTGTTTGCGATCGGTGATATCCCGCAATAACCAACCCAAAGCTATCGGTTTGTCTTCGCGATCGCGAATCGCTGTCACCCTTAAGGTAGCGTTAATCGCTTCACCATCCCCGGACTCTAAAAGCACATCCCATTCTTGTACTGGGGTGCTTTGACGTAACCGCCTACTTAGTTTCGATTGAAACAAACGACGCTGTGATTCGGCAACGAAAATTACTAAGGGTTTACCTACTAAGAATTCCTGAGAAACTTTGAGCAGATTAGCTGCGGCGCGGTTACCTTCCTGAATTACGCCTCGTGCATCGGTTACTAAGTAGCCGTCCGGTGCCAACTCGAACAATTCTTTATAATACTGGCGTTCTGCTTGTGCTATCTTGCAGGCGGCTAGTTCTTCTTGGGAAAAGCAGGGGTTTTCTGCTTCTGCTGATGTTTCTTGGCAATTAGCGCGGGATTGTTCGCCAACTTCGTTCATATGCTCCGTTTTTTCAGGAATCAGGGACATCTCTTACTCCAATACCTTACTCTAAGAGCCAGTCGATCGACTTTTTCATCAAAACTTTTTCTGTCTTTGGCGGTATTGACCGATCGGCATCAGCCTCAGGGAATATATGTAGAAAAAGAAAATTGCGATCGATCTATTTAAATTATTCAAATTCTTATTATTTCTTTACAAATTCTCTTATCAAGAATCGATTTATCATACTGATAAATTTTTGATATAACCAGGGGGATAAGCTGCTAGTTGAATCGTATAGCAGCTTCTTACCCGTATCCCCCCTAATATTTACGTTTTTTTTTCGCCTATCCATATATCAATTAGTAATTTAAATTCTTAATTTTTGTCGAATACTGTAATAATTTAATGAAAGGGCAATATTCACTTGCTTAACCTCAATAAGAGAGGGGAAGTCGGTGGCCCTTTGTCTAGAATAACATTTTTTTATCTAAAGCATCACCCTAAAAAATAAGGGAGATTGCTGAATCTTTGGTTGTTTAAAAAGAATAAAAGCAGGCCAGGGCGATTTTAATCATTTTGGCTGAAACCAATATTAAGTTCTGTAGCTTTTGCATCAGTTCACTTTTAAAATACAAAACTAACTGCCTTATGAAGATTCTGATTGCTGAGGATAATCTGTTATTTGCACAAGCATTATCAGAAGCCCTCACTGACCAGCGTTATGCAGTGGATGTAGTTTGCGATGGCGAAACTGCTTGGCATCAAGTGAAAACTCTTCCCTATGACTTGATTTTGTTGGACATTATGCTGCCAGAACTGGATGGTTTGAGCCTTTGCAGACGAATGCGATCGCATGGTTACAGCATTCCGATCGTGATGATGACCGCCCTAGACACCAGTTTTGATAAAGTTAACGGACTCGATGCCGGTGCAGATGATTATGTTGTCAAACCAATAGACTTACCAGAACTATTTGCTCGAATTCGGGCTTTATTACGACGGGGAATTTCTTGTTTACCTCCCGTTCTCGGATGGGGAAATTTACACCTCAACCCCAGTACTTATGAAGTGATATATGATAACGAATTCGTCCACTTAACCCCAAAAGAATACAGTCTCTTAGAACTACTTCTTCGCAACGGACGGCGCGTATTGTCCCGCAGCGTCATTATCGAACGCATTTGGTCGCTGGAAGACCCCCCAGAAGAAAGTACCGTCAAAGCTCATATCAAAAGTTTACGCAATAAACTAAAATCGGTAGGAGCGCCCAAAGATTTAATAGAAACCGTTCACGGTGTTGGCTATCGGCTTAAACAACAAGAATCCCCGGTTTTAGCTACAACTTAATTAAGCACTAATAGTGGCACTTTCTAACATTTTGATAGTGCCATTATCAGCATCAATTTCCACTTCTACCCCTATTGGCAAAGTAAATTTATCTTTAATATGACCGATCGCCGAACCATACCAAGCCGGAATTCCTAAAGGTTGGATATGTTCTCTCAAAACTTGCGTCAAAGTGAGAGATTTATCTCGATCTTTCGGATCGCATTTGGTGCATTGACCAAAAATAAAACCGGAAATTTGGTTGAGAATTCCTGCCAATTTCAACTGGGTTAACATTCTGTCTACGCGGTAAACTTCTTCTTCCACTTCTTCTACAAACAAGATAGTTTGTTTCCAATTGGGCAAGTAATTTGAACCGATCATTGCCACCAAAACAGATAAATTACCGCCCACCAATTTACCTTTAGCTTTGCCAGAGGTAATTGTTTCTTTACATATGAGGGTTGTCGTCGTTGGACTGTTGGCAGGGGGATTTTGCATCACTACGCTTTCCCCATTAAATAGTATTCGCTCTGCGTAATTTAAGGTAAAATCATTCCAGGTGGATGTTGCGACTGGCCCGTGAAAAGTCACCACTCCGCTTTTAACATAAATTGCTAATAATAAGGAAGTAATATCGCTATATCCCATTATAATTTTGGGATTATTTCGGATGAGCTTATAATCTAATAATGGTAAAATGCGATTGCATCCCCAACCACCCCTCCCGGCAATAATTGCTTTGACCGATCGATCGGCAAACAT
>CAZJJR010000237.1:3951-10449 GCA_964546365.1 uncultured bacterium
ATATCTTTACCTGCTAAATAACCGTAGCGATCGAAGACATGAGATCCTAATTTCAATTTAAATCCCAAAGATTCGAGAGTTTTTTTGGCATCTTCGATATCTTCAGCAGATGTTGCACCAGCCGGGTTAACTAATCCAATTGTATCGCCTGATTTGAGTTTGGCTGGTTTAATAATTGGTGGTAAAGATGTATTCGAGCGAGCAACTTGTGGTAATTGGGTAGCTAATGTTGCTATACCAAAAGTTTGCAGGAATTGACGGCGATTAAATATCATGTAGCGGTGATTGTTTCTAATAGTGTTTTGAGGATAAGATAAGTAGAGGTAGCACCTGGGTCTTGATGATCGATACTGCGATCGCCTAAATAACTGGCTCTCCCTTTTTTTGCAACGATTGGAATAGTATTTTTCATCCCTCTTTCGGCAGCAACTACTGCTTTTTCTAGCGCTTCTTGCATATTTTCGCCATCAGTAACCGCTTGCTTAAAAGCATCTTTCGCAGGTAATAAAGCATCTAACATAGTTTTATCACCTAAGTTAGCTTTACCTCTTTGCACCACACCATCTACTGCTGCTTCTAGAAAAGCTACCATGTCATGATTAGTTAATTCCTGCTTTCCCGCCACCGCCGTACTTGCTCTTAAAAAGAAAGTACCGTAAAGTGGGCCACTAGCACCACCCACGCTAGAAATTAAAGTCATGCTAACTGTTTTGAAAATCGTGCCAATATCTTTATCTGCTACGCTGGGTAATTGGGTAATTACCTTTTGGAAACCCCTACTCATATTAATGCCGTGATCCGCGTCGCCAATAGCAGCATCGAGTTCGGTGAGGTAATCTTTATGCTGTTCGATAGCTGCTGCTACAGCTTGCAACCATTGCAAAATTTGTGATTTAGTCAGCATTTTTTAACTTTCCGATGAAATGCGATCTATAAAATTAACTAAATGTTCGTGAAAGCGATCGGTTGCTCGCATATAACAAGCATGACCGGCATTTTCTAAGATAATTTTCTGGGCTTTTGGCATGGCTTTGAGTAATTCATCCGCAACTTCCATCGGAACGATCTTGTCATTACTTCCCCAAATTGCTAAAGTAGGTAATTCGATTCCTTGCAGTTGCTCGATAAACATCATAATTGCCACAGGTGCAACTGGCACGAACCCACTTAATTTTTCTGGATAATTGACAATAAAAGGAAGACTGTAACTTCCACTCATAGAAGGAGATATTAAAACAGGTTTATTTAAATTTAATTGCTCGATTAATTCCAGCAAAACTTTGGCAGGAGAGCCAGTTACCATCTCGGAATTTCCAAAACCGGGCAGATCGATCGCAACTGCTCGATATCCTTTTTCTGCCAATAATTTCAACGTTCCTATATCTTGCCAAGTTTGGCAGCTAAAACTTGCACCGTGTAGAAATAAAACTGATTTATTATTGCTTTCTCCCGCTTCCAGGTAATGAATTTTTGCACCCTGAATTTTGACAAAATCAGACTTGATATTTGTATCCATAAAATTTTCTTACACTCCCCAACGCAATGCAGGTGTCTTAACTGGCGTATCCCATAATTTAATCATTTCATCATCTAATTTTAGCAAAGTGATCGAGCATCCTTGCATTTCTAATGAAGTAATGTAAGAACCTATTAAGTTTCGCACGATTTTTAGTCCTTTCCCTTCGCAGATTTTTGCCAATTTACGATAAACGATGTACAACTCAGAAAGCGGAGTTCCCCCCATACTATTCACAAAAGCCAAAACCGAATCACCCCTTTGTAATGGCGGGTCAGTTAATTGCACTTCTACCCACTCACCTGCATTGATATCCCACTCGCGCACGGTACGAGTATAAGCAGTATCTTCAATGATAGAAATAGCCAGCATTTCCGTAATTTCATCTGCCGATAACATAGCAATTCTTTGCCGTCCCGGTTCACCGTGAATGCCAATTCCCACTTCTATTTCATCATCACCTAAATTAAAAGTAGGCGAACCTTTGGCAGGTACGGTGCAAGATGTCAGCGCCATTCCCATGCTGCGCCCGTTAATATTTACTTTCCGACAAAGATTAGCAATTTGTTGTAAATCATAACCTTGTTCCGCAGCAGCACCGCAAATTTTTTCAGCTAGTACCGTAGTGCCAACACCGCGTCGTCCTTGGGTATATAAACTATCTTTGACCGCCACATCATCATCAATTAAAATATTAAGAATAGGGATGTTTTCTGAGTAAGCTAGTTCTGCTGCCATCTCAAAATTCATAATATCGCCAGAATAGTTTTTGACGATATTCAAAAGACCCGCACCACCGTTTACAATTTTGGCTGCTGCTAACATTTGGTCTGGGGTAGGCGAGGTGAAAACTTCACCCGGACAAGCCGCATCCAGCATTCCCAAACCCACAAAACCACCGTGCATCGGTTCGTGTCCGCTACCACCACCGGAGATAATAGCCACTTTGTTTTGAATTGGTGCATCGGCGCGATAGATAAAGTGGGGGTCAAAGTGAACTTTGATGAGGTCGGGATGGGCAAGCGCCATACCTTCCAGGCTTTCGCGTACTACGTCGTTGGGGTTGTTGATCAGTTTTTTCATATAGGAGGAAGTTACTTTTTAACTAAGTATTTAAAGGCTTGTAGGTTTGATCGGTTTTATAGACGAAAATCGTCTACAAAGTCGTTACCTCTCAAGATATCATCCTCGATCGTAGTTATAAAAATACTTCTAAAATGGGCGAAGCTAACGTTAGCGGCCCAAGAATCAGGCAGGCTCGCGAAAACCTGGGGTGGGATCAAAGTGATTTGGCGGCAGCGTTGCAAATAGACTTTAATCTCAAATTGGATCAATCTGACATTTCAGAGATAGAGCGACAAAAACGCGGGGTTAAAGATTTTGAGCTAGATGCCTTCTCTCGGCTGTTGGGAGTAAGTCCTGTCTGGCTTTTGCGTGGAGATGAGGTTTCCCCCGATCGCGCAGATGGAAGCTAATTGTCAAGAATAGCTAACAAATGCTGTGTGGGATTTATACTCCAAGCACACTAAGTTATTGCTTTTCTCTACACCAATCCAAATTGCGCCCAATTAGTAACTCTGTCATCTTGGCATGATGGGTATTTTTCATTGCCTCAGTTTGCGTATAAAATTCGTGTTTTTCTGCTAGTTCTATCACTTCTTGAGTACGATCGTAAGTCATCAGAAAATCACCTGCGATCGCACTCCCCTTTATTCCATATCGCTTTCCAAATTCGCTTCAAAACCGTAGGCAATCAAATCATTGAAATCTAACTCAAAAACTTGCTCATCATCTAAGTGTGTTGTCATTAATTTCAGTCTGTTTAACTCTTGTTCGATGTCGAAAATGCGCTTACATAGTTGGTCGATTTGCTGTTTCTGTTCGCTGGAAATGTCGTTTTGGGTATACAACAAATAGTTGCTTCTTCCAGCGTGAGAGTAAAAAGTTTCTGAACGGCGAAGCAGGTAGGAACGTACTTTCTCTTTGTCGTTAAGGAATTCATCTAAAACTTGGTTGCGCTTTTCCAAGCGATGTTGGAGTTGTTCGCATCGCTTTTGGATAGCTGCTTTAATTTCTCTACCACTTTTGCGAAATACGATGTTCATCGGTGTTACTCCTCTGTTTTATCTAAACTGCATTACGATCGCCTGTAGACTTGAGGATTCACGCAATAAGGCAATTTCTCTCCCTTCAATCCTGCTGCCAAATTGGATACCGCCATCATCGCCATTTTATCTCGCGTTTGGCGACTTGCACTACCAATATGGGGCAGAATAATAATGTTTTCCAAAGTTAATAACGGGCTATCTAAAGGTATTGGTTCCGGGTCAGTAACATCTAAAGCTGCACTAGCTATTTCACCATTTTTTAGCGCTCGATATAAAGCATCTGCATCTACGATACCACCCCTTGCAGTATTAATTAAAATGGCATTTTGCTTCATGATTTGAAATTGTCGATCGCTAAATAAATGATACGTATCTTCCGATAAAGCACAATGGATGCTTACAAAATCCGATTCGGCTAATAAAGCATCAAATTTTTTATATTCCAGCCCTAAAGCTTGCTCAATAGAAGGGTCTAATCGATGTCTGTTGTAATACAGAACACGCATTCCAAAGCCAGATGCCCTACGTGCTACTGCTTGACCGATGCGCCCGCAACCAATAATTCCTAATGTTGCACCGCTAAGATCTGCTCCTAATAATAAGTTTGGTTCCCAAGTTTTCCATTCACCGGAACGAGTAAATTTATCTGCTTCTAATAGCCGTCTTGCTGCTGCCATTAATAGCGCCCATGTTAAGTCTGCGGTGGCATCAGTTAGCACGCCTGGGGTGTGTCCGACGGGGATGCGTTTGGCGGTGGCGGTAGCGATATCAATGTTATCGTAGCCAACTGCCATTTGGCTGATTACTTTGAGGGAAGTTGCTGCATTTTCTATTAAATTGCGATCGATTTTGTCGGTTAATAAACAGAGTAAGCCATCTTTGCCTTTGATTTTTTCTAATAATACTTCGTAAGGGGGAGGTAAGCGTTCTTGCCAAACTTCGATTTCGGCAATTTGATTTAGCATTTTCATGCCTACATCTGGTAGAATTCGGGTAACAAATACTTTTGTTGGCGACATATTTTTATTACCAATACTAATTAATGGTTTTCTCGCAGCATTGAAGTCGATCGAGAAAACACTTCACCATGTCTGGGCCAAAAAATGAGTCGATCGTCCATTCATACCAAGTATAACTATCGCGCCCAAGTCCCATGTCAGATTGAGGGTCTTCCCAGTGATGACTCTCCAAGCTTCCGCCTCCTAGATTGAATATGGTTGGTAGATGTCCTGCTGGTGCGCTTAGAGAATAGGGGATGTCATTTCGTCGCTTGATGGATAATTTTTGACCTTTAATTTCGTCATTTAATTCTATTTCCCATCCTACACAATTACAGAAAGCCCCCATGCCAAATTCACTGCCTATTTTGCGGACAATATCTTTCCATATTTTGTATTGAATGGAAAATCCAAAGTGACCTCCGGAGTAATTTGTCCACAGTCGATCGATCGTTAAAATGTCTTCCACAGGTAACTTTTCTATATCTCTTTTTTTCAACCAATTTCCTTCTCGATTGGCTATCTTGAGGATGGCTTTGCAAGTTTCATCGCTGGCTTCTTGCCAACGTTCTATTGTTAGTAAATATCTCAGATAACCATAATCAACCTCCGCAGCAGAAATTAAAGGTATATGTTCGTGCATCGATTTTTCTAAGTATGCCGCTTGTTGCCGCAATAGTTGAAAAGCTGCCTGTTTTACCTGTGACGATGTATCATCAAGAGCTTGAACTACTAGTTTTAAACCTTCATTACCATAAGTTAAGGCTTCTGGCAAAGCTGCAATTTTTTGTTGGGAATTTGCATTAGCTAAAAAGCTTTTTAGCCCTTCTATACTTTGTAATATAGTAGCTCTATTAGAAAAAGCGTTATGCTGGCTACTTAAAACTACGTCTCCTTCTTTGGGTTGCATTTTTGTTTAATAGTAAATAAAATTACATTTACTCAGTTTCGACGAAAACTGTCACGGCGGCAACTGCTATTAGCATTTCGTCATTTTTATCGTTCAGTGATGGAATTGCTTTACCCTGAACTACCATCCCGCCTTGTTCAACTTTAAGAGTTTTGCGCCCAAAAGGTAGCACGGCTAGTACTTCTTCTTGGCGGACTTGTTCGGGGTAAGGTACGGCTACTTGTACTTCTACGATCATTTGATTGGGGTCAGTTAAACCTGCTACTTCCCAAATACCGGGTAGTGCGTTATTTGCGATCGCATTTCTGACTGCCCTAGCTGCTGCAACCGTAGGTTCCTGTCCGTGCTGATCGATACCCATGCCCATTTCGATAATAAACCGTTTGCGAGTCATCATTACCTCTTTATTGGTGAGAAGATTATGATTTGAGTTTGATTATGATATTTTTGGCTGTAGCAATATTACCCTTAAAATTAATTATTGATTTATTAAATAATTTTTCACTGCTTCACCGGAATCTAAGTTTAAAATAATATTTGCGATCGCCTCTGCTTCTTCCATAGTTAGTTTTGCAATCGCCGCCTTCACAGCCGGAATTGCAGGGGATACCATACTCAATTCATCGACTCCCAAACCAACTAAAATTGGTGCTGCTTCTGGGAAAGATGCCAATTCACCGCACACTGCCACTTTGATACCTGTATGATGGGCAGCTTGTACGGTTTGAGCGATCGTTCGCAATACGGCAGGTTCAAAGACATTGGCGAGTTTTGCTACTTTTGGATTCGTGCGATCGCTTGCCATCACATATTGGCTTAAATCGTTGGTACCGATACTAAAAAAGTCTACTTCTGTTGCTAATTTATCCGCCATTATCGCAGCAGATGGTACTTCGCTCGTGATGCCAATTTCGATGTTTTCATCAGACAGAGTATCAGCTAGTTGCAATTCAGTTCGTGCATCTG
>CAZJJR010000238.1:0-245 GCA_964546365.1 uncultured bacterium
TTACTTGGATTTAAACTAATTTTATCCTTGGCTGGTGGCTAGGTATAAGTTATTACTTGTTCGTGCCATTCCTCAGATTGTTAGGTTGGCGGTAAAATTATGCTAAACGGGTGCATAATGCCAATAAATATAGCTTAATTCTCTTAAGTTAAATTTTTTAGTTGGCAAATTTTGCTGAAATTAGTTACTCCTTTTAATTATCAAATTTTATTTCCTTTGGAGAAAAGAAAAATTTTCTTAAATTT
>CAZJJR010000238.1:266-2369 GCA_964546365.1 uncultured bacterium
ATTTATCTAAACAGATGCGGATTACTGCTATGTCCGCTGTGATGGCAATGTAAAAGTTTAAGATTTAGAAAAAAGTTACTCCCAAATACTTGCTGCTATTCTAAACAAGGATAAAATTAGTTTAAATCCAAGTAAGATATCCGCTTGGATGGCCGCTCAAACTGTTACTAGTACCAATTAATAGAAGTATGTCTCACGTTTTAGATCTGGCGTCAGTGCTGAAAGCTTCTCAAGCTATTTCTAGTGAAATTGTTGTTGATAAATTACTTTCTATTTTGATGCAAGTTTTTATTGAAAATGCTGGGGCTGAAAAAGGGGTTTTCATTTTACCAAAAGAGAATGGTTTGGTCGTAGAAGCGATCGCGATTAACGCTAGTCCAGAAGTAACAAAGCAGGCTTCTGTAAGCATTGAATCGAGTACAGAAGTTCCTGTCAGCGTAATTAATCATGTTTATCACAGCCAAGAAAATTTGGTAATTAACGAAGCTACGAACCAAACAAATTTTGCTAACGATTCTTATATTAACGAGCATCAAATCAAATCAATTTTATGTATGCCGCTTCGTAAGAAAGAAAAATTAACTGGTATTGTTTACTTAGAAAATAATTTAACTATTGGTGCGTTCACGAGCGATCGCATTGAAATTCTCAATCTGTTATCTGACCAAGCTGCTATCTCTTTAGAAAATGCTTATGCGTATCAAAAATCTCAAGAAGATTTCGAGCGACTATCACGAGATTTGCAAGAATTACAACGAACACAACTGCAATTAATTCAAAAAGAAAAAATGTCTACTTTGGGTCAATTATTATCTGGTGTAGCTCATGAAATTAACAATCCGCTAGGCTTTATAAGCGGTAATTTAGAAGAGGTAAATAACTCTGTTGGTGATATTATCAATCACTTGCAACTTTACCAAGAAAAAATTCCCAATCCGGGGGAAGAAATTGTTGAAGATGCGGAAGATATAGAACTAGATTATTTGTTAGAAGATGTGCCGCAGATGCTGACATCAATGAAAGAAGGTACCGAACGTATTCGCCAAATTACTAGTTCGTTAAGAGTGTTTGCTCGTGCAGATAGCAATTCTAAAGCATCTTTTAATATCCATGAGGGTATTGATAGTACTCTGGTGATTTTAAAACATCGACTGAAAGCTAATGATAAACGTCCTGAAATTAATGTGTTTAAAGAGTACGGCGACTTACCGGAAGTGGCGTGTTATCCGGGACAACTCAATCAAGTATTGATGAATATTATCGTCAATGCTATTGAAGTGTTTGATGAATTCAACGAAGGGAAATCTTACGAACAAATTAGGTCTAAACCCAATGAAATTAAGATTAAAACTGAACGGTCAGATGATAATAATAACGTAATTATTCGGCTCGCGGATAATGGCCCTGGCATGACAGAAGAGCAGCGACAAAAAGTGTTTGATTATTTATTTACCACTAAACCTGTAGGAAAAGGAACGGGATTAGGATTATCGATTTCTCGTCAGATTATCGAAGAAAAACATGAAGGTAAACTAACTTGTGTTTCTGAATTAGGGAAAGGTACGGAGTTTATAATTTTGCTGCCAATGAAGTAAGTTAAGAGAGTAGGGCGTATTTCATTTAATTTTAATTTTATGCGGTGCGTTACCGCACCTAAACGCACCCAATTAAGATTAAGAAATAAGCGCTTTTTCTACAAACATCAAGCGGTCGTTCCCCCAGTACATATCATCACCGATAAAAAATGTTGGTACGCCAAAAACACCCCGTTTCGATGCTGCTTCATTCTTAATATCTACCTGTTTGAGAACAGCAGAATCGGTAACCGCAGCTGCCTCCGCTTCGCCATCCGCACCAACTTCAGCCGCCAGTTTACCCAACACTTGGGAGTCTTCAATGTTGAGGTCTTCCACCAAATAAGCTCGAAAAGCTCTATCAATAAATTCAGCCAATTTGCCATATTTTTCAACTGCAATAGCGGCGGCGGCTGGGGCTGCATTATTAATAAACAGACGGGAAGGAACGTTGAAAGGTATATTGTAATATTTGCACCAATCTCCAATATCTTTAATTAAATAGTTGCGTTTAGCTGGGATATCATTT
>CAZJJR010000238.1:2440-4650 GCA_964546365.1 uncultured bacterium
AATAATGCTACATTTAGTTCCATGCACTAAGCCAGAAAGTTGGGTTTGAGCGAAGTAAGAAAAAGGACTGCCCAAGCTGAGATAAACTTCTAAGGTTTTGGTCATAATTATTACTTGCGATCGAGTTTTATTAAAGATTACTAATTCATAAGTTAGATTAAAATCTACAGTAACTATCTTAAGTAAGATTTTTGATAATTTTTGACATTATATAACATTTTCAAGTATAAAATTATTGCACTCATCATAAATTGCTTGGTATGGTAACTCGTCCTTTAATTATTGCTCATCGTGGCGCTAGCGGTTTTCGTCCAGAACACACGCTAGCATCTTATGAATTGGCAATTAGTTTAGGTGCTGATTTTATCGAACCAGATTTAGTTTCTACTAAAGATGGAGTATTAATTGCTCGGCATGAAAATGAAATATCAGAAACGACTGATGTAGCAGAACGTGCCGAATTTGCTAATCATCAAACTAGTAAGTTGATTGATGGCAAATTAATTACTGGTTGGTTTGTTGAAGATTTTACGCTATCGGAAATTAAAACGTTGAGAGCTAAAGAAAGGTTGCCATTTCGCGATCGATCTTTCGATGGTTTATTTGAAATTCCGACTTTGCAAGAAATCATTGACTTAGCCAAGCGCAAAAGTGCAGAACTCGGTCGCACGATTGGCATTTATCCAGAAACTAAACATCCTACTTATTTTGATGGCATCGGTTTATCTCTGGAAGAGCCTTTAGTAGAAATTTTAGATGCTAATGGTTACGATCGACCTGAAGATCCGGTTTTTATTCAATCTTTTGAAACGGCGAATCTCAAACAATTAAATCAACTTACTCAATTGCCTCTTATTCAGTTACTTAGCAAAGAAGGTCAGCCTTTTGATTTGGCAGTAACAGGCGATCCTCGTACTTATCAAGACTTAATTACACCGCTTGAATTAGCCAAAATTGCTGAATATGCTGATGGAATAGGCCCTGATAAACGGTCGATCGTACCTGTGGATGAAAAGGAAAATTTGTTGTCGCCGACTTCTCTAATTCAAGATGCTCGCGCAGTCGGTTTGTTAGTGCATCCTTATACTTTTCGGAATGAACCCCAGTATTTAGCAGCAGACTACAAAAACCAACCAGAAGCAGAGTACTTACATTTTTTTGATTTGGGTGTAGATGGTTTGTTTACTGATTTCCCAGGTACTGCATTTGAGGTAACTAAACGCCTTTTTCCAGCTTAGCGATGATTCCTGCCTTGAATTTCTGCGAGAACTTCTTTGACTGTTTCTACGTGGGGAGATTTAATTTGTTCAAAGATGGTTAATGTTTCTTGCAAATAGGGAATGGCTAATTGGTAATTGCCTTGGGTGGCTAATAATTGCCCCAGCATTCCCATTGTAGTTGCTTTGCTTTCTACATCCTTAGTTTCATCTTTTAATTGAAGGGATTTTTCATAATAAATAATTGCTTCTTCTACGTTCCCACATCGGCTGTATAGCTCACCTAATTGATGTAAGGTAGCGGCTTGTCCTTCTAAATCGTTAATGATTTCTTTAATTGCTAAAGATTCTAGGTATAAATTAATCGAGTTTTGAATTTGACCGATTTGATGGTAAATAACTGCTAGGCAGTGCAAAGTTTCCGCTTTACCTGGCAGGTCTTTGACGGTTTCTTTGAGTTGCAATGACTGTTCAAATAAGTCGATCGCTACTTCGATTTTGCCTTGATTGGCTTGCAAAATTCCCATCTGGTGTAAGGTGGTTGCCTTTCCTGGTACGTCTCCCAGTTGTTCTTTCAGGGAAATCGATCGATCGCACAAAGCGATCGCATCTTCCACTTGTCCCTGACTCGCCTTCACCATTGCCAGAGAATGCAATACTACCGCTTGAGTTTCCTTGTCGTCGATCCCGCCTGCCAATTTCAGGGATTCTTCAAATAATGCGATCGCTTCTGGTGTCTTTCCCTGATTGGTTTTCAGAACTGCCATTTGGTACAAAACGGTAGCGATTCCTTCTCGATCGTCTATTTCCTGATAAGCTTGTTGACATCTCTTATATAATGCGATCGCGTCATCTACTTCCCCCTGATTGGCTTTGAGAATTGCCAATTGGTGCAGCCTCTCTGCCTTACCCTCTATATTTTGCGTGCGTTCGTCCCTTTCTATCGCTCGCTTTAATTGGGCGATCGCTTGCTCAATTTGCTTTTGTTGGGTA
>CAZJJR010000238.1:4665-10433 GCA_964546365.1 uncultured bacterium
AATTAACCATAGTAGTGGTCACTTTACCTTTAATTGACTGGTTATTTTATAAATAAAGATTCTGAATTTTTGATGAATTTTTAGCGGATTAACTATATTTACTAAAATTTTCTATATTTTTCTCGTCTTTTGTCTGAATATTTTAGTAGTTTATAGTTCTTTCTATCTCATTTTACAAATAATTTTACCCAAAAAAATTTAAATTTATTACAAAATTTTTCCGCTAGTTGGCGGGCGGCAGAAAAAGCCCATCCCCATAGCGATGAGGGGTAAAACCCCTCAGTAGAGACAGGTCGATCCGATCTTCATCAAAACTTAGGTATTTCAATGAAAGAATGAGGGTGTAAGAATGAAAACATCCAAAAGCTCTGTGCGATACAGCTTTAAGACTTCCACAATTTACGATCGACTTGCTAAAATTTTCTGAATATTTGGAATAGCAGCTTCGATTTGTGCTGGAGAAGGAGTTGTCTTTTGGAAACTTTCTCGCTCTTTCAGTCGCTCTAACCATCCTGCTAATTTAGGATAATTATTCATTGCAAAACCAAACATAGATACTGATGGTACGAGGGTTCCCGCGACTACTTCTGCTAATGTAAAATCATCACCGGCAAAGTAAGTTCGCTCTCCCAACATATTTTCGTAAAGCTTTAACACGGTATCGATTCGCTGTTTTGATGCTTCGATTTGACTGGGGTTAACATCAAATCCTACTAACTGTTTAGTTAGAGGTAAAGCAGCAGGTTGTAATTCGTTAACAGCTACCATTACCACCATGCGAACAGTAGCTATTGCCGTTGCTTCTTTTGGCATTAAAGCAGGATCGGGATATTTAGCTTCTAAGTAATCTAAAATAGCTAAAGATTCTATTACTCGCAAACCATCATCTTCAATTACTGGAATTCTTTGCAATGGATTAATGGCAGTAAATTCAGACTGAAATTGATCGCCGTTTAGCTTAACCACGATCGGCTCAAAGGAAATTTGTTTTTCTAGCAATGCGACCCAAACTCGACGGGCATTTACGGAAATGGGAGCATAATAAAATTTTAACATTATGTTTACCTGAAAGTACTTATCAATAATATAAATCAGGAGTCGGAATTCAGGAGTCAGAATTCAGGAGTCAGGAGTCAGGATTCAGGAGTCAGAATTCGGGAGTTAGAATTCGAGAGTTAGAATTTAGAAAATTAGATAATTTCTGGTTGTCTTCTATTATTTAGGGTAAGAATTCATAATAGATTAATATATTCACCTATCTTAGGGTAGAGATTTGATGATGATTTATGGAAGACTTAAATAAACTTTAAAATCTTCAATTTTATCTTAATTTTGGTATGCGATCGCACTGGTAAAATGTTCCATATTTGAGCATTTGTTACCTGCGCTACAAAATTAGTTCGTAACATCATTGCTAACAAAAATTAATTAACCTAAACAATAATCGTACTCGCAACCAAGTTAGAATACAGCCGATTAAAGTTTCGCTCTTCTCAGCACGCTAAAAATATGCGTCATTTCACTTGGTTGTTGAGGCGTGAAAGAATACAGCCCAATTTAAAAACCTGCAAAAAAAAGCTGCCCCGCTTAACTCGCGCGGGATTTTCCTGGCTATTTATCCTCCTGGGATTATTAACATTTCTTACGATCGGATTCCAGGTAGAAAAAGCAAAAGCAATCGAAATCGGTGATAAAATAATCCGCACCAGTTGGCGAGGAACTTCCTTTCCAGTTGAGAATTTTCAACGCTATTCCTCACCCTATGGGTATCGTTGGAACCCCGATGGTTCTGCTGGTTGGGGATTTCATCGCGGTATAGATATTGCTGCCCCATCAGGTAGTTACATTCGCAATTGGGCGAGTGGGGAAGTAGTAGAAGTTGGTAACGATCGGCTTTGCGGCACTAAAGTTGTGGTTAGGTCCGATGAGTGGGAACACGTTTATTGTCACTTAAAAGGACGCCCTCAAAAATCGCCAGAAGGTCGTTATTTAAGCGATTTAGATGGTAGCATTCTCGTGCGGCAAGGAGAATATGTCAAAGCTGGTACCAGGATCGGACGAGTAGGCATGACCGGTCGAACTACTGGCCCTCACTTACACTGGGGAGTCAAATATCATGGTAGTTATATCGATCCTGCCTTAGTTCTTCAGGCAATGTATCAGCAACAGATCGGTTATTAACTAATATCAAGTTGCGATCGGAACCGTAATTTTGAGAGTGAGGAATCGGGAATAAAGCATTAAGCCTCTCGTGATTGCGGATCGGACTGCAACTTGGTATCGAGTACCAATTCACTTGCTTGGGTATCACAAATTACCATGAAAAAAGCGATCGTCTTCGGCAGCATTAATATGGATTTGGTGGCGCGATCGCCTCGTTTACCAGTGGCAGGTGAAACCATCTTGGGGCATCACTTTTTTACCGCACCCGGAGGTAAAGGAGCAAATCAGGCGGTAGCTTCTGCCCGTTTAGGCATTCCCACGCAGTTAGTCGGCAGAGTGGGAAACGACAGTTTTGGACGATCGCTACTGACTCACTTAAAAAATTATGGCGTAGAAACAAACCATATTTTAGTTGATGAAAATACCAGTTCCGGCGTGGCAGTTATTGCTGTAGATGATACCGGACAAAATCAGATCGTCGTTATCCCAGGTGCGAACGATCGAGTTAGCCAAGCAGACGTAGAAACTTTAAGCAATCTTTTTCACAACGCCTCTGCATTGTTGTTACAGTTAGAAATTCCTTTCCAGGCCGTGCATTTAGCTGCCAAATCCGCTCAAAGTGCCGGTGTTCGGGTAATTTTTGACCCTGCACCGGCTCCACTAGATGTACCCGATGACTTTTACCGACTTGTTGATATTATCACACCAAACGAAATCGAAGCAGGCCAATTAGTTGGTTTTCCAGTAAATAATTATGAAACGGCAGCAAAAGCGGCATCTGTTTTACTTGGCAAAGGCGTAGGTACGGCAATTGTCAAGTTAGGAGCGCTCGGCGTTTGCTGTGCCACTTTAGATTCTACTTTTTTCGTGCCAGCTTTTCCAGTGCAGCCAGTTGATACTGTGGCGGCTGGTGATGCCTTCAATGGTGGCTTAGTCGCCGCGATTACTGAGGGGCGTTCTTTACCAGAAGCAGTACTTTGGGGTGCGGCTGCTGGTGCTATTTCTACTACCAAAACCGGTGCAATGGCTTCGATGGCCGATCGTTCTACTTTCGATAGATTTCTGGAGCAGAACGATCGCGCGATCGATATTAACTCAAGTTGCTAGTTATAAAAATCGAGCGAAGTAGGGGCTAGGGGCTAGGTCTAAGCATCTTTTGATGTTGCAATCAAAGCTAGTTCGATGCGATCGCCCTCTGGTTGACTTAACTCAACCCGAATATTAGGCCCAAAGAACTTTTCCATTTTCTCTTGCTTATCTTGCCAAGCTTTGAAAGGAACATCCGGCGACTCAAATTCCAACACTAACGTATAAGCACCGTCAACTTCCGTTTCCCGAAAAGCTTGAATAGCTGGCTGTTTTTCCGGTGAAGGATTTAAACCCAACTGAGTCAGGGAGCGCTCGAAATGAGTATTTTGGCCGTAGACAAAGCGAGTCAAGTCTTTGCGAATCTTATTTTGAGTCAAAGTCGCTTGCTTCTCTCGCAGTGCCAAGATATCGGGTGGTGTAGGTTGCGAAAAGGGGATCGGTTTGAGTTCGTTTGCCTTTAAAGCTAGCCCTCCCAGCAAAAGGGGGAAACCGTAAAAAAAACCCACCAGATTCAAGGTGGCATAATCGGCAAAATAAGCGACGAATCCCCCCAAGGTGAGAATAATACCCAGCCCGATACCCAATGTTGCTAGCGAAGTTTGACGTAACATATTGGTTAGATACTAAAATCAGCAATCCTTACTATTGTGTATGGATGTGTAACAAAATGATACGTGAGGTTCTATAATATACTGCCTCGGGGCGTTAACGTCCCATTTCAATCAAAGCCTGCCAGATTTACTATAAAGGCAGGAGGAAAGATTTGTCGCAGCGTTTAACTGAATTCTTACGCAAATGCTTGCCGTAAGCATATTCATCAAATAAGGTGCTTAACACCTACTCCCTAAGAGTATCAATTGAGAAAATAATTATCGTGGCAATCTTGGGCGATTGGACTTGGGATTGACAAGTTTAATCTGTGGGGTCAATTATTCAATCTAAAACCTAAAATCGAACATCCATTGACTTGCTACCCTACCCTATTGTTTAGTACAGGCTTAAACATGACAACAGATGGAAACTACAATGGCACTCAAGAGCGTAACTTACTAGAACAGATTAACTCTCTCAAGCGGGAGGACGAAACGCTATATAACATCCTAGCTGTAGATGTTTGGGCTTTAGCCAAAACTATGGATGAGTTTCAACCGGGTTTTTGGGCTGCCTTTATGAAAAATCGCGAAAAAGCTCTCAAGCGGTTTATTGCCGAAGCCCTGAAGAATAAGCACGTCGATAGCGATCGGCCTCCTTTTTTACGTTGAGCGCTCCTCTAAAGCCGTCTTAATATTTAAACTTGAGGTGTGAGTTAATAATGCCAAACAAATGATGGAACCACAAATACTTAAAGAAAGAATTGCCTTGATAGAAAGTAAGCGAGAAACGCTGGTAAAGCTATTGGAGCAACCAGACCTGGGCATCTTGAGAATAGATGTCAATCAGGCACTCGAAGAAATGGACGATCTGATCGAGGAATTTAAACGAACTTTTCCAGAAAGCGAAACAAATTAATAATTTTACGGCTGGTTACTCCGTTTTTTAGCCTTTACCTGAATTCAAGCCACATTGCCACTCCGATGACCTAATTCTTTAACTAGTTCGATCAAATCGTGAGTGGCTGTTTCTTTGCTGCAAAAGGCATCCACGCTAGCCTTAGGGCTGATGCTGGAAGCTTGCCGCTCTTCCATTGCCGAGTAAGCAATGATTTGGGCATGAGGATAGATGCTTTTAATGTAGTTAGAGGCACTCCAACCATCCATCACTGGCATTTGTAAATCTAGAATAATTACATCAGGGCGGTGATTTTCAACCATTTTAATAGCTTCTTCGCCGTTACTTGCCATACCGACTAACTCGATGTTCTTTTGGCTGGAAAAAGCGAATTTTAAGCTCAGCCGAGTGAGTTCGTGGTCATCTACCACTAAAACACGTAGGTTAGAACTCTTACAACAGGGCAACATCATAACCTCAGATGCTTTTAAAGACATTTATACAAGAGATGGTTTTAGTTTAAGGTCACTTGGCCTTGAACTTCATCTATCATTTGAGCGAATCAATAAGTTTATTTTCTAAATTATCACTCAACCTGTTAGTAGACTGTAATAGAAAAACTTAGTTCTTAAGAAAGACTTTAAATAACAACACGTTAATTTAAATAGAACTTTTTCAGTGTAAATACGGTTGTTAGCTTAGTCGTAAACACTAAAAAGCCTGTTTTGCGTATATTTACGGGCTGGTCGCTCGATCGAAAATTTGAGATTGGATTGATTGATGAGGCTGAAAGTGGAAGCTAAGCTAGTCGAGTTGGGCAAAAATTTGCTACTACTTCCCCCGCTAGATGGGGTGATAAGCAGTGGCAGTAGCGGCGAAAAAAGTCGCTAGATGATTTCTGCTTTGCTTTACTATCCGAGCAATTTCCGCCTTCAGTTCGAGCCAAATATATATTATCGGTATGAGGCAGAAATCAGAAAGTCGATCGAAATATAGCGATCCTAAATGAATTGCAAACAACTAGACCC
>CAZJJR010000239.1:0-1467 GCA_964546365.1 uncultured bacterium
ATCAAAGCCCTGGACGGTTCGATTTTGCTTCTAATCTGGCCGGCCACTCGCGAAAAATACGACCTCCAACAAATGCCTCCCCAGCTAGTACAAGCTTTTATCGCCGCCGAGGATCACCGCTTCTACCAACATAAGGGAGTTGATTATCAAGGGGTAGCAAGAGCTTTCGCCACCAACCTGATGGCTAGAAACGTGGTGGAAGGCGGCAGTACGATCACTCAACAATTGGCAAGAATAGTCTTCCTCACCCCAGAACGTACCTTGGGGCGCAAACTTCAAGAAATGATGCTGGCTCAAAAAATGGAACAAAAAATGAGCAAACAGCAAATCTTGGAGCGTTATTTGAATTTGGTATATCTAGGGGAAGGTGCCTACGGAGTGGCAGATGCGGCTTGGGTTTACTACAGCAAATCCCTCCAAGACTTAACCTTACCGGAAATAGCCACCATTGTAGGCGTCACGCCCGCCCCCAGCATCTTTTCGCCCCTGAAAAATCTCGAAGGTGCCCAAGAGCGACGCAATATAGTATTGAATCGGATGCAGCAAGCAGGCTTTATCACTCCAGAACAAGCCAAAGCAGCCGCAGCAACGCCGATCGCCCTGCAACCCGCCCCGCCCAAACGACTTTCGACCGAAGCAGAGTATTTTACTGCCTACATCCAGCAGGAATTGCCCAAATACGTTTCGCCAGATGCGATCGAAGCTGGTGGCTTGACAGTGGAAACCTCCCTCAACCGAGATTGGCAAAGTGCTGCCGAAACCGCAGTACGAGAAATCGTCAAAGAATATGGCCCCGGACAGCGGTTCGGTCAAGGGGCTTTAGTCGCGATCGACCCCCGCAATGGGGAAGTCAAAGCATTGGTGGGGGGAACGGATTTCGATCGCACTAAATTCAATCGCGCTACTCAAGCTCAACGTCAACCAGGGTCTACCTTCAAAGGGTTTTTGTATGCGACGGCTATTGCAGGTGGCTTTTCTCCCTACCGAGGTTACTTAGACGCCCCCTTAACCGTAGATGGCTATACCCCCAAGAACTTCGACGGAGAAAACAACGGCTGGATCTCGATCCGCGACGCCCTCGCCAAATCTGTTAACGTAGTGGCCGTGAGAGTTTTACTCGACGTGGGATTTCAACCCACGATCGATATCGCCCGGAAAATGGGCATCAAATCCGAATTAAAACCCACCTATTCCCTCGCATTGGGCGCTTCTGAAGTCAACTTACTCGAACTGACCAGCGCTTACGGCACTCTGGCAACCAATGGCGTCCATACAGAACCTCACGGCATTCGCCGCGTCCTCGACCGGCGCGGTAACGTCCTCTACCAAGCTAACTTCAAATCCCAACCAGCCATCGACGCCGACACATCCTCGATCGTGACTTGGATGTTACAAGAAGTAGTCAAAGGCGGTACCGGTCGCGCCGCTTACTTACCAGACCGACCGGTGGCAGGCAACACAGGTACT
>CAZJJR010000239.1:1492-2891 GCA_964546365.1 uncultured bacterium
GCTATATCCCTCAAATGGTCACCGGCGTTTGGTTGGGTAACGATGATAACACTCCCACTTGGGGAGCGAGCAGCACCGCCGCTCGGACTTGGCATAAATTTATGGTGAAAGCGGTAGAGGGAATGCCCGTAGAGAAGTTTTCAGAACGACCCCAAAAGCTGGAAGGTCGCAAAGCCACTCTCGCCCTCCAACCAATTAAACCCGGAAAAGTTTATTCTCCTAAAGTTGCCACATCTAGAAGTAACAGAGATGATGATGACGATCGCAATTCTCGCACGGTGCGATCGGTTCGCAGACAAGAAAATGTTAGCTCGACCGCCACTCGTCGCGCCCGCTCTCAAAGCGATAGCAATTCGATCGCCCCTTCTGCTCGACGCCAAACAGCATCGGCTAGAACTGTAGTACGCACCAGACGCCGCTATAGTCAAGCCGCAGTTAACACGGATAACACTTCATCTTCATCACTCCGCCGCACTTCCTCGCGAAGCATTCGTCGGCGTTACTATGCTTCCACAAACTCCCCATCAACACCACCAGTTCAACAGCCTCGTCGTCGGCGCTATTCCAATAGTAATAACAACGCTCAGGCACAATCATCGCCTCCGACGCAGCGCCGTTCTAGAACACAACAGTATAGCTCTCGGTCTGCTTCACAGCCAACTCGTCGTTCCTCAGTACAAACAGCCACTCGCAGACAGCGTTATAACAGTACCCCTAAACCCTCAACTTCTACCGCCCAAACCTCCCGGCGTTCAGTCCGCAGTAGGAGTACTAGGTCTTCTCAGCCAGCAGCAGCATCACGGCAATTACCATCTCTTGCCAAACCCCAACCCGCTGCTGCTCCACCTACCATTGAATTAAATACTCACAGGTAATTCCTGGTGTCAGGAGGATGGGAGGATGGGGAGCAGGGGAGCAGGGGAGATAAATATAATAAATTTTCATCCTTTATCCTTCAGACTTCATCCTTCAGCCTTCATCATTCATCCTTCAATTTATACTTGGGGAGGATGGATAATTGTACTTATTTTCTATAACCTGTAAAGAGTAATTTATTTAGGAGTGAATTAGCCATGATGATATTAATGGAAGTAGCTACCAATGCGCCTCACTTTCCCTTGTCCTTTACCTTAGTTTATGTAGTTGGCTTCATTGCCGCAGTCACCATTGGCTCGATCGCTTGGTATAATTCCAAGCGGCCCGTAGGTTGGGAAGATAAAGAACGCCCCGGCATCGTACCGGAAGTTAAAAAAGAAGAAACTCCAGGTATAGGCAGCCCTAAAAGTTAATACGGTAATTAGTCATTTGTCATCAGTCATTAGTCATTTGCGATCTATTTAATGACTAATGACTGATGACATACCTGGTTTTTAGCTAATTTTGGACATCAACCCATCGG
>CAZJJR010000239.1:2914-3225 GCA_964546365.1 uncultured bacterium
TCTCCCAACACGCGAGTTTTCATTGTTTGAGGAGATTCATTGGCTGGATCGAGTTGCTGCAACCGCGATAAAAGTTTAGCTTCTTCATTCGCTACGTTACCATCGCTATAGATTAAAGCGCTGATCGCTTCGATCAAGTTTTGGCACTCTTCCGAAGTAGGGTGTTCCCCTAAATATTCTTCCACCCAACGATAGCACTCGTCTGGCGATACCGATCGCAATTCATACAGCAAAGGCTTGATTTCCGGATCGTCTTCAATACCCTTTTCTTTCGCTACTCGATGCAGATATTCTCTTTCTTCTGGCTGAAT
>CAZJJR010000239.1:3250-10373 GCA_964546365.1 uncultured bacterium
CAGGCAGCACCAATCAGAATTTTTACCAACTTTTTCACATCCATAAACTTTCTCCTTTACTCGATTTTAGATTTTAAATTTTTGATTTTAGATTGAGGGCTTACCTACTCACTCCCGCATCCCCTTCTTTCCTCAACCGCACCATAAAAAAACCATCCATTCGATGTCGGTGCGGCCAAACTTTTAGCCATCCAGGAGCCATTGTAAAGGGTGCTAAGGGCAAATTAGGTGCTGGTGGTTCGATTTGCCAATTCGGATGCGTCTCCAAAAAAGATTCGATTACTCTTTCATTCTCTAACGGATGTAGCGTACAAGTTGAATAAACCAAAATGCCACCATTCTTGACAAAAGACGCGCCTGATGCTAATAATTCCCCTTGCATCACCGCTAGTTCCGCCACCGTTTCCGGAGTTTGTCGCCAACGCGCATCCGCATGACGGTGCAAAGTTCCCAATCCCGAACATGGCACATCTAGCAAAACTCTGTCCGCAGAATTGATAAACTGGGGTTGGTGGCGACTATCGCCAGTGCAGATTTGAATGGATTTTAAATTCAAGCGTTGGGCATTTTCTTTTAACTTTTTGAGACGGGAAGGAGTGCGATCGCAAGCCCATATCCGACCATTATCCCCCATCAATTCGGCAATGTGCGTTGTTTTTCCTCCCGGTGCCGCACAAGTATCAATTACTACTTCCCCCGGTTGCGGATCGAGTAAATGGGTTACCATTTGAGCGCTGCTATCCTGCACTACCCACCATCCCTCTTTAAAACCAGGTAAATTTTGCATTGCACCAGTACTACCAATTAACCTCAATCCTTGCGGTAAATGAGGAATTTTCCTCACTAAAATACCCGCTGATTTGAATGCTGTTTCTACTTCTTCTAGGTTTACTTTTAGAGGATTGATTCGCAAATCAATTACTGGCGTTTCATTCATCCATTCGCACAATTGCGCTGTTTCTTCTTCTCCCAATTGTTCTAGCCAAAGTTGCACGATCCAATCGGGAAAACTATATAAAACGCCTAATCTTTCAACAGCATTTTCCGGTAAAATTAAAGGGTCTTTTCCATCAACTGCTAACCGATCGTACTGTCGCAATAAACCATTAACAACGCCGCTAAGTCCGGAAAATTTGTTTTCTTTGGCTAGTTCGACAGTAGTATTAATGGCAGCAGATGGAGGAATATTAGTTAGATAACGCAACTGATATAAACCCAAATGCAAAATTATCCGCAAATCGGGCGGCTGTTGATGAGATTTCTTTTTTCCTAATTGGTCGATAATTGCGTCAAGAGTTCTTTTTCTCCTCACCGTACCGTATACTAACTCTGTGGTGAAACGGCGGTCTAGGTCGTTTAGGTGAGATGTTTGCAGAAAGCGATCGAGAATCACATCCGCAAAACCACCTTTGTAAATGTCGCGCAGGACGAGAAAGGCTATTTGACGGGGGTTTTGCTGGGTGGGAGGAAGTGCGATCGCCATTTTTGCTTGCTAGTAGTCTTTAATGATAGGATATCGCGGAATGGTGCTTCTGTTTTCTCTGTCTGATGTTAGAGATTATTGAAGAGTTTGAACCGCCAAGACGCAGAGGACGCAGAGAGGAAGAGAAGAGGAGAAAGTGCGATCGGGCTTATTTTCTTCTAAAATTTTTATAGGCTTCTACAATTGTTTGCATATTGGTTTTGGCACTTTTAGACTGATTAAGATCTGGATGATACTGTCTTGCTAAGTTGCGATAAGCACGTTTAACACTAACGATCGTTTGTCCATCATGACTAATAACAACAAATGTCACCCAGCCGGAATGTCCTTTCAAAATGCGGATAATTTCTCCGTTTTCTAAATTCCAAATTATAATCGTTTTATCCAGAATACCGCTCACCAAAATTTTGGCCTCTGGAGTAATAGCTTTTGATTTTTTTGGGAAGATTAAAATGATTTAATTGCCATTATATGAATTAAGAATAGAGAATGGCAATTCATTGTTTGCTTAAAGCACTAAATAAGTTACTATTTTAAATATTTATTTGCTTCAATCGCATTTAATCAATGGATATTCGTTTATTAGATCATTATTATTGTATAATATATAGTCCATGTTATTAACATTTGGTTGATTTGGTTCCCCGTTTCCGAAAAGGCTCTGAATACCCTTAATTATATAGACTATATTTACAATAAGTTCTCCAATCAATAGGAACATTTCCCCTATACCCATTAGCGCGTCCATAAATTCTGTAAAAGACACTTCTTTTGTAGTTAATTGATCTTCTCTCGCTAGATTTTCTATACCTATTTTGGCTGGCATAGAAGAACTTTTTTTGACAAATGCTTTATCATCAATGCAGCGATTATTTAATGTAGAGGTATTGATGTGGGTTTGTACTATTTGACTTTCTTTTGCCCAAGCAGGAGCGGGAAAGTTTGTTATGTAATTAGTAATTACAAATAATACGATTAAAAATATTGCAAGTAATTTATTGGCGCTTTTGAATCTATTCTGCATAAATATCAACCCGATAATTACCGCTGGTAGTTATACAACATTTGCTAAGTTGATAGAGGGATAGTAAAACCAGTTTATAAAGCATTATCCCAAAATCTTTCAAACATTATTTTCATTAATTTTTAGTTTTATTAAAGCCCTGTTACTCCTATTAAGTTAGCTCCATCCCACTTTACTTGAGATGTGTTTGCTCCAGTAAAATCTGCTCCACTCAAATCTGCATTACTTAAATCTGCTCCTTTCAGATTTGCCCCCCTGAGATTTGTACCATGCAAATTAGCTTCGTGGAGATTCGCTCCAGCCAAACATATTTCGCTCAAATTTCGTCCGCTTAAGTTAGCTCCATGAAGATCAGATCCAGCTAAGTTTGCCCTAGCAAAAACATTCGGATGTAAAGTTTCCCAAGCAACGTATGTTAATCCACCAGTTACAACTGCTGCTGCGACAGGTAAAGCTAACACAGCCCCAGCTGCGCCTGCTGCCCAAGCTGCTCCCGCAGCAACAACTGAAACTTTAGCCGTAATTGCTGCAATTGTGCCACCAGCCGCTATCATTTGCGCTGTAAGAACTGTTACTGATTCTGCAATTTGAGCTTGATTGTTATCATTACATACATCGTTATATGCTCTAGCTTGCTCTGGAAAACTGAATAAAGTACCAGTAAACAAAAATATAACAGCCAAAAACATTGCTAAAACACGCTTAATAGTTTGAAATTGATTGAGCATAAGAACTTTGACCTCAACTTTTATATTCAGGATGGAATAGAACTTAATTGTATTTACCTTGTGGCATTACTGCCCCAGTCACATCGGCTCCTTGCCACTTTGTACCCAATATTTTTGCCGATGTTAAATTAGCTCCACGTAAATCTGCATTGCTCAAGTCTGCACCAGACAAATTTGTACATTGCAAATTGGTACCACGGAGATTTGCCCCACTTAAGTCTGCGCCACTTAAATCTGCCCTGCTCAAATCTTGTCCGCTTAAATTAGTTGCATGAAAATTTGCCCCAACAAGACTGCGCCGATTTCCCGTACAATCTGGGCTATTTCCGCTCAACTCTGAGAAATTCCACTTCCAGGTATATCTATAGTTAAAGCCAGCTTCGCAGCCTGATAGCAATAATATTCCAGCTAAACAGATGGGAATAAAAATATTTTTAACCACTTTCCATATTACCTGTGGTTGTTTTGCAGTTTGAAATAAGTTTTGCATTTAAATGCCTAAACTATAATTTAAACTGTAAATACAGTATAAATTATATTATCTTCAAAACCTATCAAGTTGATCAATCCGTATATTTACTACTTGCTGAGACTGTGCTGCTACCAGTGCAAATAGCCAGTACTATTTATAGCAAAATCTTTAGCAACCCTATTGGTGAACATTAATTGAACCAATTAAAAATTAAGGGAAAACAATATGCACTCAATGACTATCTCTACTCAAAACGGTAGCATTCACATCCTGGAAGCCAATGCACCTGTCACCGCTACGGAATCCAAGCTGCTGCCAGTAGTATTCGTACACGGTATGGCTTGTTCTGCGGATATCTGGGATGCACAGTTGGCTTATACTGCTCGTACTCGACGCGCGATCGCAATTGATTTGCGGGGACACGGTACTTCCACGCCACCAGCCGACGATGACTATTCTCCCGCCTCTTGTGCAGCCGATCTGTTCGCTGTATTGGAAGCTCTCAAACTCGATCGGATCGTCCTCGTCGGACACAGTTTCGGCGCTTGCGTCGCCCTCGCTGCGGCGGCTGCTCAACCGAACTCGATCGCACAATTGATATTAGTCGATCCACCAATAGATTGTACTCAATTCCCTCCAGAAGTCTACGAGGCACAAATCGCTCCCATACAAGCAGCACTAGCAACCGACGACTGGCGCAAGACTCTGGAAAACTCTTTCCGCAACGCACTGATAGGGGGTACACCGACAACCCACGATCGAATTCTCGCCCGCCTTGCCGCCACCCCAAAGGATCGGCTGCTGGGAACGTCTCGCGAGTTATTCACCTTTAAAGCAGTAGAAGCTCTCGATCGCTATCTCGCAACGCCTGGGACACGAGCTCACGCCATTCTTGCACCGTCGAATAACTTGCCCTTGAGCCTTCACATCCTCCGCCCGACATTAACCACAACCACGCTACCCGATACGGGACATTGGCTGATGCTCGATGCGCCTGAGCAATTTGCTACAGCACTCGATACTTGCCTAGCGGTTGTCTAACTAAGAACTCGTCGTTTGTCAAATTACTGGTTAGTAGTACGATCGATCCAATTAATCCAGTATTCTGACTATGCGGCGAGATTCCATCTTTTACCAATTATTTCAACAATCGCCACAAATATTATTTGAGCTACTGGAAGATCCTCCGGCTAATGCTCAGAACTATCGGTTTGATTCGGTTGCTGTTAAAGAACCCAAATTTGAAATCGACGGTGTTTTTCTACCACCAGAATCGGAAACACCAGGAGTTGTTTATTTTTGCGAAGTCCAATTTCAAAAAGATGAACTACTTTACGAGCGATTATTTGGGGAATCTTTTCTGTATTTTTATCGCAATCGCGATCGGTTTAGTGATTGGCAGGCGGTAGTTATTTATCCATCCCGAACGACAGAGCAAAGTCAAACCCGTCCTTATGAAGATTTACTAAATGGCGATCGCGTTCATCGAGTTTATCTGAATGAATTGGGCGAAATGGCTCAATTGCCCTTGGGGGTGGCGTTAATGGTATTGACAACGCTTCAGGAAAATCAGGCTGCGATCGAAGCTCGAAATTTGTTAGCGCGATCGCAACAGGAGTTACCGCCAGAAACGAGCCGTGCCATCCTAGATATGGTAACGACAATAATGGTGTATAAGTTCATCAATTTAAGTCGGCAAGAGGTTGAAGCAATGCTAGGAATTACCCTTGAGCAAACACGGGTGTACCAGGAAGCAAAAGAAGAGGGACGTGAGGAGGGACGTGAAGAGGGACGTGAAGAGGGACGTGAAGAGGGAGAGCGATCGCTCATCCTACGTCAACTTACTCGACGAGTAGGAGAAGTGCCTGAGTCAGTCAGAGTAAAAATTAATACCCTATCCATTACCAAATTGGAATCGTTGGGAGAGGCGTTGCTGGATTTCTCTGCTCTGTCTGATTTAGAGACATGGTTGGCGCAACAGGGGCAGTAGGGTAAGAAAACCATTGACACTCTCACCGTCAAGCTGGCGCTGTGACGGGAGATTCTTGCTTCACTGAAGAACGCTTTTTGGTACAAGTACCAACGAGTCTTACTTCTTCTCCACAAGCTTGAAATTCTGTGTGTCCCACAGTATTTGACAGTATTCTTATACCTTCTTCCCATAAATTCTGCGTTGCGTTTTCATCTCTATCATGGTGAGTTTTACATTCAGGACAAACCCATTCACGAATGCTGAGATTTAATAAATTATTTTTAACTTTGCAACTATTACAAAGCTTGCTACTGGGAAAGAATCTGTCAACTTGAATAAATATTCCTCCCTCTCTATCTAGTTTATAACTGATAAAATTAAGCAGCATTCCCCAACCAGCATCTAATATTGATTTCGCTAGTTTGGTACGTGCTAATCCTTTAATGCAAAGGTTTTCAGCTATAATGACTTGGTTTTCGTCTACTAATTTTCTTGAGAGCTTATGGAGAAAATCTTGTCTCGTATTCGCTATTTTTTCAGGGACTCTAGCAACTCTTTTGACTTGTTTTTGGCGATTTAAAGACCCTTTCTTCTTTCTGGATAATGCTTGTTGTCTACGTCTTAAACGTTTAGTATATCTTCTGGTAGGTTTAATTGGGTCAACTTTAGAAAACTTTTCACCATCAAAGACAGTAACTAGACTACTTAAGCCTAAGTCAATGCTTGATATTTTCCCTTCTTTATTATTTGTTAAATCATCAGTCTCAAATAAGATTGCCGCAAAATATTTATCTGTACTCGTTTTGGAAACAGTCACAGATTTAATTTTACCGTTAATACTTTTTGAAATACTTGCTTTAACAATCCCAAGTTTGGGCAGTTTTAAACCACCATTTTTAATCGAACAGCTTTCAGGGTAACGAATCGACTGCTTTGTGTGTTTACTTTTAAACTTAGGGAATCTTGCTCTTTTTGAAAAGAAATTTTTAAATGCTGATTCTAAGTTTTTAAGTGTTTGTTGTAATGTAGCAGCAGTTACTTCTGTTAGCCATTCATAATCAGGTAGCTTTTTGAGTTGGGTTAGGTCTTTTGCCATATCGCAATAACTCATACCCTTACCCGTTTCTTGATACTGAGTGTTAGTTTTATTCAGGTAATAATTAAACACAAACCGAGAACAACCGAAGCTTTTAGCTAATGCTTCTTGTTGCTCTTTGTTTGGGTAAATTCTAACCTTGAGAACGTCTAACATCAGTGATTTAGAAGCTCAACTTATCTAATCCTAACACTTGATGCTACAGTTGAACAATTAAAGAAATATGTTGAACAACAATCAACTCCAGAATAAGGATTCGCTACCGCTCAGTTTATATATTTGGTCGGCATTCATCTCCCGTTAATTCGTAGGATGTAACGGGAGTCCTCTGCCTCCATTCTTGATAGA
>CAZJJR010000240.1:0-10285 GCA_964546365.1 uncultured bacterium
GATTATTTTTAGTTGCAACAGGTATTTTAGAGTCAATTTTAGAGTATAGAAAGTTAGTTTCAATCCCTAATAGGGATTATTTTTAGTTGCAACTTAAACCAGATTCTTATGAATTCTGGCAAATCCCTGGGTTTCAATCCCTAATAGGGATTATTTTTAGTTGCAACGAGTAAGGCTACTGTTGAAAATCCTTTATTAAAAGATTTAGTTTCAATCCCTAATAGGGATTATTTTTAGTTGCAACGATTTACATCAATTGCTTGTACGATTGCATTACCGGGTTTCAATCCCTAATAGGGATTATTTTTAGTTGCAACACCTAACTCTGAAACCATTACTGTATTTAATTTTCAAGGTTCACTTGCGCGGAACTAGACTAAAAGTACTATTTCAGACTTCAGCTTGTCAAGCTCCTATTTTTATTTTCAGCCTCAAAAGCATACCCAGTAAGCATTTCAGACATGGCGCACATCGTTTTTTAGTTAATCGGCATCAAACCCTTACGGGATGAGAGTTTCAGCCGATAAAATTTACATCTCTAATTTTACACCTACCGATCGTCGCAAGTAAAGAGGTTTTTGTTGGGTTTCGCTTCCCTCAACCCAACCTACATTAGACGACCCACTACCCACTACCTACCACCCACTACCATCTACACAAGATGATAAATTCCCCAAATTGCCATTGCTCTCAAGTAGTGACTGGCGCGAAACGTTCCAGCAGCAGTGATAGCTTCGGGGGTGCGGAATTGCAAACCGTTATCGTAAATTTGTTTAATTACTGCTTCGGTGAGTCGAAAAGCTTCGTCTTTCATTCCCATTTGCACGAGGAAAGCAGCAAGACCGAAATTGATGCCAGTCCAAACTTCTAGAGGATGAGTTGCATCGGGTTTTTCTGGGGAACCGTCGGGTTTGACGCCGTTGGCAGCACCGAGTTTACCATCGTGAAATTTCAAGAAGCAAGCGTCGTAAACTTTTTTGAGGGCAGATTCGGCGCATTCGGCTGGTACGATATCGGGTAATTCCAGTAAGCGGGTGTAAAATTGGCCGCATAGTTGGTCTGCCATTACTACATCGGAACCGCTTTCGCTATCTAAGTTGTAGTATTCGCCGTTCCAGAGTTTGGCTTGATATAGTGGTTTGGCTTGTGCTAACCAATTTTTATAAGTATCGATCGTATTTGGCAATTTGTGGTTTTCCGATTCCCAATCGCCGTTACCAAATCCCCGATCCATTAAAATATTACCGATCGCGATCGCAGCTTGCAATGCCGCCAACCACAATCCGCCACAATAAGCGCTAATTCCTTTTAATTTCCAATCATCGAAAGTTTGATCCGGCGCACCGCCATTTTCGGGAATGCCATCAAGATCGCGATCGAACGTTTTCAAATAAGCTAAAGTTCTTACTATGCTAGGCCAACAATCCTGCAAAAACTGATAATCGGTTTTTCCAGAAAACACGAAATAACGATAAACCTGCAACACGAAATCGCAAGGTAAGTCTTTCCACAAATTACAATCTTGATAGCTGGTGTAATTCGTTTTTTCCCAAGGATGTTCGTTTGGCGCACCTAAGTCGTGGGGAGTTGCATCGCCAATTTTCCGAACCGCAGATGCTTTGTTATAACCGATAATTCGAGGAGTAACATCTTGATGAGGAATTGCTCTGGAGTATGCTTCTAATACGGCTTTTTCCAGTTTAGGCCACAACATCAACACCGGAAACGAACCGTAGAGTCGCACGTCGAGACTTTCATACCATCGATAATCCAAACATTCTAATACGGCAAACTGTCCTACCGGGTCTAGTTCCGTTCCCTCCGTCCAGAGAGTACCGCCACTAGCCAAGTCGTACAGTTCGTTAAACAAAGCCATCTTAAACCAATCGGGCAGATCCGATCGATCTAAAATAGGTTGTTGCCAAGCTTCCACTCGCTCTCGCCACGTTTCGTAATGTTTGAGAGCAGTCCGAATCATCGACCAAGCATTTTTCCCGTTGCGACCGAAAAAATCGGTGTAGCGTCGATAATAGTGAATGCCTTGAGCAAATTCCGTGACTGGGAAATCCCAAGCTAAGATAAACGGAATTTTGCGAGTTTTTCCCGGTCTAATTGTAAACCGAATTGCGATCGCCACTGCGATCTGTTCCCCTTCTGCCGCCGTTGCTTCGTTTTCCCTATCCGGTAAAGAACCGTCCGCCGCAAAACTTTGCCAAATCTCGCCACCATCGCCAGCCGGATTCCATCGAGTATGGTAAAAAACTTCAACCGCCGCATTTTTGAGAGTTGCGATCGCCCACTGACCCTCACCCTCTTCTACATCATATATATAAGGGCGAACCCGGTCTAGTACGCAACCCACCCGATATTCGTTTTCTACCCACTGATTGAAATTCCCTTCACTTTCTCCCCAGCGCGGTTGATAATCGTAAACCGGACTGCCATCATCTCTAACAGATACTTCCGGTGATTTGAGACTATTCGTAAACCAACCTACCGTATTTTGCCAAGTCAGCATAATACTGAGAGTAATTGGTTTATCGGTAGGATTCTCCGCAGTCCATTCAAAAATAGCAATTGGATAAGAACTTTCTTGATAACTTCCCGACCAAATCGGTGAAAATTGTTCGCAAATTAAATTAGCTTCAAATACATTTTCATATACAAACCAACTGCGGGGATAAAGTGCGTGATAATTACCAGTGATTTGATTTTCTTCTACATTTTCCTTACTTGCTGGATACCATTTCCAACTAGATAAACTCCCATTTGTAGGTGCTTCGGTACACAAAGCATAAGCTTTTTTTTCCGTTCCTTCTACTTCTTCAAAAACGCTGAATTGGCAAGCCGGAAGATTACGGAAAATATGTTCTCCTCCATCAATATGCCACAGATTAAAATCACCCCGCGAAGAACGACCGATGCACCCCGCACCAAAACCACCCAAAGGCATCCCGTGCCAAGGGCCATCATCTAAATTACTTTGGTAGCGCACTCGATAAGGATTGTCCCAACCCAAACCGATGGGACGTTTCCAAGCACAACTAGGTATTTGCTGATTAGTCATTGGTTAATTGTCAATTGTCATCGGTCATTTGTCAATTGTCATCGGTCATTTGTTAGTAATTAGTAAGAAAATCAACCCCGTTCGTAGTAAGGACTTTAGTCCTTAATCATCTCAAACTTTCCACCAATCACAAATGACCGATGACCAATGACAAATATGACTATGCACGAGAAGCAGAAGTACTATCTTTAGGTTGATTGTAATAGCGATCGTAAGAATCGTGCCAGCGAACCGTATGCCTTTTCACGCCATTCGCAACCACACCCAAAACATTCGTACCAGACATTTTCAAACCATCAACTACTTGCATTAAAGGATAACGGTCTGTTTTACCCAGTCCTACCACTAACACCACCCCATCGGTAGGAGTAGCCAAAATATTCGCATCGGCAAAACCCAGCAATGGAGGCGTATCGTAAATAACCAAATTGAAATTAGATTGCAGTTGCGCCATGATATTTTGCATTTTTTCAGACGACAGCAATCTAGTAGGATCGGGCGGCATTTGTCCGGCAGTCATTATGTATAAATTTTCCTCTATATTAGATGGCTGAATCGCGTCGTTTATATCTAAATCTTCAGAGGAAATCAAGTTAGTCAGCCCCCGCATATTATTTAAATTTAATCTCTTATGCAGTTGAGGACGACGCAAATCAGCATCTACTAATAGTACTCGTTGACCCATTGCTGCTGCCGCTTGAGCTAAGTTCATTGCTACTACCGTTTTACCTTCAGCGGGAGTAGCCGAACTAATTACTAAAGAGCGAATCGGCAGATCGGAACTAAGCAGCCGGACATTAGTATAAAGAGAGCGGAAGGATTCGACAAATGGAGAAGCACTATAGCGCTGCAACCTGTTATCTTCACTAGTTTCTCCTGGTAATAAACCCGCTGTTGCCACAATTGGAGGTAATCTTTTGATGGATTTATTATGAGGAACAATTCCCAAAATTGCCATACCAGTTCTGTCTTTTAAATCATCAACAGAATGGAATACGTTATCGAGCATTTCTGCTAACCAAGCTGCCAATCCTCCCAGCAACAATCCGGCGAATGCTCCTAACATTAAATTACGATACTTACTAGGAGAAATTGGAAATGCTGGTTCGGGAGCGTTAATTAATTGCCAGGGAGTTGCTTTTTGAGCAGCTTCAATTTCTAAGGAATCGCGAGTTGATAAAAATCTCAGTAAACTTTCGTTGGCAACTTTTAATTCTCGCTGTAAATCAGTATATTCCCTCGCTCTAATCGGCATTTCTTTAAATTCTTGTACCAAAGCTATTCTGGCTTGTTCGAGGGCTTTATTTCGCACTTCTAAAACTTTAAGCTGGTTGGTAGCTTCCACAAATTGCTGAGTTAAGTTTAACCGAATTGAATTTTGATAAGTCAGTCTTTGGGTATTTACCGTAGTAGGCGATAAGTTATTTCCTACTACTCTTTTTGCTTCTTCATTAATTAAAGGAAGTAATTTTTGTCGTTGTTCTTTGAGGGCGAGGATGGTCGGGTTTTCTGGGGTAAACCGCACTGATTCGATCGCTAATTTAGTTTCTATATCTTGCAGTTCGCCAAGTAATTTTTGATAACGAGATGCCTCGCTCAAAGCCGATGCTAAAATCGCTTCATCGGGTTTTAGCCCTAACTGACCTTGCAAAATGGTGTAGAGCGATCGCATTTCATTTAACTTAGTTGTGGTCGTAGTTTGTTCTTGGTCGATTCCATTAATCCGACTTGACAATTCTTGTGCTTTGTTTTCCGGATCGATAAAATTATATTGTTGGCGGAATTTCTGTAATTTGGCTTGGAGAGTATCTACTCTTAATCGCAAAGGCGGCAGTTGTTCTTGCACGAACTGGATGCCTTCTCTCACGTCGCTTTGTCGTTGCACGCGACTGTAAGCTAAATATCCATCAGCGATTTCTTTTAAAACATCTTCAATTTTTTTCGGGTCGGCATCTCGATAATTAACTTCTATGATTTTGGTCGCTCCCAAACGAGTAATTGATAAATTACTCATCAAGGAACCATAGTCTAGGGTTGAATATTTATATTTAGATTTAATTTGCTCTACGATGGGAGTCATAACGCTGGGACTGCGTAAAACTTCCGTTTGCGTATCGTAATCTAAGCTAGAATATACGATCGCGCCAAAAGTCTGCGCCACCTTAGTTTCTGCGGTAATTGGTTCTACTAATAATCGAAACCTACTTTGATATACGGGTGGAGTGTTCCAAGTTCTCATGCCAAATATAGAAGCAACCCCGATCGTAACAGTGGCAACTACTAAAGCACGGCGACGTAAAACTCCAAAAATTTGACGCAGTTCTAACTTACTACCATCTTCTTCATGAGGAAGTTCTGTATAAATAGGTGGTAACGGCTGAAACGCTCGCCCATTATTATTAGGAACTATCGGCTGAGAATATGGTTTAATTTTCATGTTGGCTCCTATAAATTACCGATCGTCTATTTGTTTTAGCCATTGGCGATGAAAAAATTCAAACTACCAATGGCTAACGACTATAAGTATTAAAATCCAAAAATTCTAAAGAAATTGAACAGGGAGAAGAAATTACCCACGGGCGATAATATTGTACCCAAAGTATCGGAGATATTCGCCAAACTAGAGCGACGCACGACGATTACATCGTTACTGCGAAGTGTTGGGTTATTTTCCTCGCTAATTCCTTTCGCAAAGTCTATATCTATACCGCGTTTGGAAACCGTCCCGTTAGGGTTAAGGCGAAGTAATTCCACAAAACTACGACGGGCGCGATTATTAAATCCTCCCGCTGCTAAAAGTGCTTGGTTTAAGGGGGTATTAGGTGGCACTTCTATTACTCCCGGTCTGCTTACTTCTCCTACTACATTGACTCTAATGGTAGCGGGAGAAATACTAGCAGAGGCAACTTGGGCTGCTTCTGCTGGGCTAACATCGGTGGCAGTTGGCACGAAAATAGTATCTCCCTGCTGTAAGACTACATCTTGAGTGCGATCGCCTGCCTGTAGCAATTGCCAAAAATTCACATCCAGTATTTGTTGCGTTCCGACGCGAGTATTGCGACGTACCTCAATCCGGCGAATATCGGCAGATTGGGTAATTCCTCCCGCGATTTGCAATGCTTGGGAGACGGTGGGAACACCTGCTAAAGCGGGTAAAGCCCCCGGCGCACTGGGAGCCGATCTGCTAGGTTGGATCGTGTAAGTACCGGGACGTAGCACTTCTCCCACTACCGCCACGTTCAAAGGTTGAGATGGGTCAGCGGCAAAGCTAGAGGATGCTAATTCGAGAGATTGGGCTGTATTCACTTCCCTAGAAGTCGGAACGACGATCGTATCTCCTTCTTGTAATATCAAATCCTGACGACGATCGCCTCCTTGCAATAACGCATTCAGATTCACTACAGCTGACTGTTCTACCCCAGTTCGCGTTTGCCGTCGGATTAATACCTGGCTGATATCGGCAGATTGAGTAATTCCCCCCGCCACTTGCAGCGCCCGCGACACGGTAATCGGCGCACCGCCCTGAGAAGCTTGTACCGTATACGGGCCAGGACGAGTTACTTCTCCAGCCACCACTATATTAAATGGTTGAGTTTGTTGAGGATATAAATTAGTGTTGGCTTTAATCGGTGCATCTGCCAAATTCAAACCGGTCGTAGTGGGGATAAATATGCTGTCTCCATCCCGCAGCGTCAAGTCTTGAGAGAGGTCTCCACCTCTGACCAGCGACCACAAATTTAAGTTAAAAACCTGCGACCCGCCTCTTTGTACCCGTCGTACTTGCACTCGACCTAAATCTGCTGCTTGGGTAATTCCTCCCGCGAGACCAAGTGCTTGAGAAAGAGTTGGTTGTTGCAATCCGCCCCCGCCACCACTATAAGGAATGGTATATGAACCAGGGCGATTGATTTCTCCAGCTAAAGCGATTTGTAAAGGACGGGGAGCAACTAAACTAACAGTAACGATCGGTCTTCGCAAAAAACGGGCATATTGCTGAGAAATGAAATTCCCCGCTTGTTCTAAGGTTAGCCCTTCTAAGGAAACGCTACCAATCAAAGGAAAATTAACCGTACCGTTTACCAGCACTTGGTATTCCCGGCTATATTCGGGGACGTTGAAAATATCTAGTAAAATGCGATCGCCTGCCCCTAAAGTATAAGCTCCTTCTACAGTTACCCGACTTGGTGGGGCAGTACCTCTAGGTGCTTGGGCCAGACTTGCAACTGGCTGAGCGATCGTAAATAAACCTAATAGGATTAAACCTACAACAGGTTGGCGGACTTGACTGATATATTTAAAACCTGTCGCGACCATAAACCTTTTCCACATTATTTCACGCATTGCCAAACCAAAACGTCTCTAAAACTAGCTCCAACCACTTTCTCTGCTTTTCAGTAATCTAGGCAGCACCCAATCTAGGCAATTTAATTGTTACATTTTAAAATTTCTGGGAACCTGTATTTAGAGAGCCAACTTTTCCATCTATAGCGATCCTATTTAAGTAATCAACCCCACCCTAGCCCTCCCCTTGGTAAGGGGAGAGTTGGGAGGGGTTTAGTTGTTCGCAATTCATTTAGGATCGCTATATCTATAACGTACATCTACCTTTCTACCCAATGGAGGGACAATAGATTTTAGATTCAAGAATAAAAGAATTGACCCAAATCATGAATCTGGGGCATTGAATCGGAAAAATGTTTCCATCTCTACGACTCTCTCATCAAAGGCTAAAGACGATTTTTGGCTTTGGCCAACCAAAACAAAAAATCGCCTTTGTTATTTTGTTTTCTTCATTTGCCCTGACCACCTTTAACCCACGCTGGTAATATTAGCTCCCACTTCTCGATCGTGACAAGTAATTCAAGAGCGCTGCCCGCTCCTTTTAGTTCCTCCTGCCATCATTACCACCCAAGAATCGCCTTAGCAAAAAATCGTAGAAACATAAAGCGGTAACTAGTATTTGCAGAGAATCACCATTGACAAACAATGACTGCTTTTTAATAGTGCAGGGTGACGACAATAACTCACCAGTAAAAAAAGCTTAAACATCTGACGATTACAAGCAATATTCTTTCTATCTTCTGCATAAAAGTTTTCTTGCCCTAGCTACCGCTCTATGCCCTACGGCTCTTCAAAAATTGCCCCCCTTTGCATCAGGCTAGCTTTGATTTCTTCCGTTATTCCGACATTTTTTCCAAATCTTGCTTCCATTACTTTTGCACCGCCGAGATTGGTATTGCTAAAATTTGCTTCCCGTAAATCAGCATTGCTCAGATTCGCACCACTCAAATTCGCAAGAGCTAAACTGGCTTTATGTAAATCAGTATTACTTAAATTAGCATTACCCAGATCCGCTCCGCTCAAGTCTGCACCTCCCAGATTAGCACCGCTTAAGTTTGCATCGGTTAATTCTGCATCGCACAATTGAACACCTCGCAGGTTAGTACGGCAAAGATTAGCATTACTTAAATCTATTCCGTCTAACGTTGTACCCCGTAAGTTACCTCCGGCAAAATCTGTCAAAGGATTGAATTCTGCCATTTTTGCTAATTCCAGCAAATCATGAGTTTGAGATGTCGTAATTTTTTGAATTAGATTTGGTAAATCTAGCGTTGCTAAAGAAAGATTTCCTACTTCTTCTTTTTCTAGGTTGATAGGCGCACACTCATAACATAACTGCACCTGACTCAAGGCAGATTTTAGTTTAGCTTCCCACAGAAACAATGCTAATTTTCTTTCTAAAACAGCGTGCTGGTTTGGATGAATATCATGTCGCCACAAACCTTCTGCATCTGTCACGGATAAATCCGCCGATTTAATTGCAAAGCTAGCCTGTATCCGAGAAGGTTTACCCGTAACTGTCACGGTTCCTAATTTCTTAGACTTTAGCGATCCTTTCAAAACCGATTCACCAGTTTTAACTTGAAAAATCCAAACATGATTCGATTGGGAATCCGCACGGAAAATTTGACAGTAACTTGGCTGTAAATTATTGGTCTCTTGAATTATTTTTTCTCCATTGATATTTTCAACGTTACTACTTTCTTCATCTGCCTTTCTGTCTTCTATAGCTAACGCCCACGAACCGCTGAGTTCTTCCGACGCTAACGTAATTTCCCCATTCTCTAGATTTAGCTTGAGTTCACCGCCTTTCAGACCTAATTTGACGCGGCCATTTAGTAACGGTTCCCAATGTTCGTAGAAGTTAATTGTCAAGTAAAGATCGAACTGCTGAGCGTCATCTGCCCCTGACTGCACGAGAATTGCTTCTAATTGGAGCGAAACACAGTCCGGATATTTGTTCAGAGACTCTATAGTAACCTTGGTAGATATAGATTCTTGCATTGCCAACCTACTAAAATAAGCTATTTCAAGGGTTGTCAATTTATTACGCTATCACGGCACTGCAATGGCAAATGTCTTTTGATGACAAATTTTTTTTAACTTGAAAAATCTTATTGATTAACATGGTTGAATTTGTAGTGATTAATAATATAAATATGTTATAAGTGATTAAATATATAATTTATACTAACTTAAAATTTCCTGGAAAAACACTAATTAAATTTGCATTTTAATTAACTGTAATTTTATTTGTGACTAATTTACCCTCGATAAGGGTCAATATTTTCTTGTTCTCCTGCTTTCGACCTTTTTCTTAAATTTAAAAGGCGTTCCGTTTTCATAAGGAACGCCCTGTCTGCCATTCATAAGTCATTGACGATTCTTAAATGTCTTGCTGAGGGATTTGATTTCAGCGAGAAAACGAGAAAGCGAAAATTACAAATTCTAGGTGTTATTTAGCGGTACTAGCTGAGAGAAGCGTTACTGCGATCGTAACTTGCTCTGAGGCTGGGATCGATCTTGCCAGAAACATTACTCACATCATCCAAACCGACTTCCGCAGCAGTGCGTCCCAGCATAGATTGCTGGCGATTCTTAACAACATGGTGATGACGCATCATGAGAGCGCGGGCTTGTTCGTTAGCAGACATAGTTGTTTCTCCGTTTTTTATAGCTGAGTTTACCTTCATTAATTAAGATATCAGAAAATTCTGTAGCTAAAACTACAAAATGATTTTTTTAACAAAAATTTACATTGCTTTCGATCGCCCTCCAACTCGATAAAAGCAGTTCTAGAAAGGGATTCCGTATTTTCTGTCGAACGCAGTACAATACGAAAAGGTAAAAACTAAATTCCAAATTATTCAGCCACAG
>CAZJJR010000241.1:0-255 GCA_964546365.1 uncultured bacterium
AAAGTAAGCTTACTCTTCTAGAAGAGATTGACAATCTTCCCAAGTTAATGGCATCTGGATCGTTAGGCAAACTCACAACTAAGGGTGCGATTGAAAAGAGCCTTTCCGGTAAAAGGTAGATCTAAACATGAAAAAGGTTCTAATTATAGATACATCCATTCTCTGCGTTTGGTTAAAAATTGATAAAATGGATACTTGTGGAAGTGATAATGATAAGTGGGATTTTGCTCGAATTGATAAACTTATTAAAGAAGA
>CAZJJR010000241.1:283-521 GCA_964546365.1 uncultured bacterium
TTGGTACTTCCTTTAGCTACTATCCTAGAAACAGGAAATCATATTGCTCAAGCAGCATTAAGGCGTTATGAAACGGCTCAAGCCTTAGCAAAAATCATTACAGCAGCAGCAGATGGAACAACACCTTGGGCTGCTTTCACTCAGCAGTCAGTTCTTTGGGAAACAGAAGATCTTAAGAAGTTAGCTAATGAATGGCCACCTTTAGCAGCGCAACAGATTTCGATCGGCGATGCAACTA
>CAZJJR010000241.1:550-8591 GCA_964546365.1 uncultured bacterium
CAAAATGGGTTATCAGGTAGAGATTCTCACGGCTGATGCCGGACTGAAGTCATACCAGCCACCCACTCCCGTACAAACTCCCAGACGTAGGAAAAAATGAATGGAGGTACGATCACAGACAGATCTATAGTAAATTTAGAGAATACCCCCAAATTTGGCGATTAACCATTCTTAGCTTTTCCTTTTATTGTCTATATCTTTACTAGAAGAAGCATTACAACACAGTCTGCAACTAGACAATAGCCAAGTCGATGCCAAGTTTTTAGCAAAACTTCAACACCAAAGCTCAAACCTTGCGGTAAAGTCAATAAAGGTGCTTACCGATTGCCAGTGTTCCCATGACTTATTCCGCGTCTACCCCTACTAACTCCAACGGTAAAAATGTTCGCGAATCCAACATCCCGAATGCAGATTACCGACTACTAGATCGAAATAAACTCAGCAAAATGTATCACCATTATGCTGAAGTTAAGGATAAATATCCTCATGCTTTGTTGCTATATCGGGTAGGAGATTTCTTTGAAACATTTTTCCAAGATGCTATCACTGTAGCTAGAGAATTAGACTTAGCTCTTACTAGCAAACACGGTGGGGAAGTTGGTAGAGTACCGATGACGGGCGTACCCCATCATGCTTGGGAACGTTACACCACCCAACTAGTAGAAAAAGGGTACGCAGTTGTTATTTGCGATCAAGTAGAAGATGCCGCAGAAGCTGTTGGTTTGGTGAAGCGAGAAGTAACTCGAATTCTCACGCCGGGAACGCTGTTAGAAGAGGGAATGTTAAATGCGCGGCGCAATAATTTTTTAGCAGCAGTCGTCATTGCCAATACTCACTGGGGTTTAGCTTACGCGGATATTTCTACAGGAGAATTCTTCACTACTCAATCTAGTAATTTAGATAATTTAACCCAAGAATTGATGCGGTTGCAACCAGCAGAAGTTCTCGTCCCAACTAATGCACCAGACTTAGGTAGTTTGTTACGTCCTGGTGAAAAATCCGAGCATTTACCTGAATGTTTGCCACCGTCGTTTTGTTATGCTTTGCGTTCTCAAATTCCCTTCACTTTGAGCGAAGCCAAACAGCGATTAGTGCAGAAATTTAAAGTAAAGTCTTTAGAAGGTTTGGGTTGCGAACATCTCCCCCTAGCAGTTCGTGCTGCGGGTGGTTTACTGCAATATATAGAAGAAACGCAAAAAAGTAATACGGTTGCTCTACAACTACTACGTACCTACGCCCATACTGATTTCTTAATAATAGACAATCAAACTCGCCGAAATTTAGAAATTACTCAAACCGTCAGAGATTGTACTTTTCTCGGTTCGTTGTTGTGGGCTTTGGATAAGACTTGCACCGCAATGGGCGGACGTGCGTTACGTCGTTGGCTATTGCAACCTTTGTTAGATATTAAAGGTATTAATGCTAGATTAGATACGATCGAAGAACTAATTAAAAATGGGAATTTGCGGCAAGAATTACGCCAGCTACTCCGCCAAATCTACGATCTAGAAAGACTCACGGGGCGGGCGGCTTCCGGAACAGCTAGTGCTAAAGATTTAGTAGCTTTAGCTGATTCTCTTTCTCGCTTACCAGAATTAGCAAATATTGTTTCCAATGCTGGTGCGCCTTATCTGAAAGCTTTACAAAAAGAACAACCAATTTTAGAACAATTGGCGGAGAAATTACATACTTATTTAGTAGAATCGCCACCTATTCATATTACGGAAGGTGGTTTGATTCGCGAGGGAGTCGATACTCAACTAGATGAAATGCGTCTATTGGCAAAAGATGATGAAGAGTGGTTGAAAAATTTAGAAAAAATTGAAAAAGAACGCACGGGTGTTGCTAATTTAAAAGTAGGATATACCAAAGCATTTGGTTATTACATCAGCATTTCTCGCTCTAAAGCAGACCAAGTTCCCAGTAATTATATTCGCAAACAAACTCTCACCAATGAGGAGAGATATATCACGCCGGAATTGAAGGAACGAGAAAATAGAATTTTGACTGCTAGAAGTGATTTGAATCGTTTGGAATACGAAGTTTTTGTGAGGTTAAGGGAGGAAGTGGCGACGCAAGCAGAATTAATTCGCCATATTTCTCGCGCTGTTGCTGCTGCTGATGTGTTGTGCGGTTTAGCAGAAGTGGCGGTTTATCAGGGTTATTGTCGTCCGAATATTGTGGAAAGTCGGGAAATTACGATTATTGACGGGCGTCATCCGGTGGTGGAACAGTCTTTACCGCCTGGGTTTTTCGTGCCGAATTCGACACAATTGGGTAAAGATTCATTAGGATACGATCGCGAAATCTCCACTAATGGCAATGGACAAATCACCGCTGACCGTCCCGATCTAATTATTCTAACCGGGCCGAATGCCAGTGGCAAGAGTTGTTATTTGCGGCAGGTGGGATTGATTCAGTTGATGGCGCAGGTGGGGAGTTTCGTTCCGGCGAAGTCGGCGACGTTGGGAGTTTGCGATCGCATTTTCACTCGCGTAGGTGCAGTAGACGACTTGGCAACCGGTCAATCTACTTTTATGGTAGAAATGAACGAGACGGCAAATATTCTCAATCATGCCACAGAAAAATCTTTAGTTTTGTTAGATGAAATCGGTCGAGGTACGGCAACTTTTGATGGACTTTCGATCGCTTGGGCGGTAGCAGAATATATCGCCACGGATATCCAAGCGAGAACAATTTTTGCTACTCATTATCATGAATTAAATGAGTTAGCTTCTCTGTTGGATAACGTGGCAAATTATCAAGTGACAGTGAAAGAAATGCCCGACCAAATTATCTTCCTACACCAAGTTAAACCGGGTGGTGCAGATAAGTCTTATGGTATTGAAGCGGGAAGATTGGCGGGTTTACCTACGGTGGTGATTCAAAGAGCAAAACAGGTGATGACTCAGATTGAAAAACACAGTAAAATTGCCGTAGGATTGCGAAAAGGTGTGGATAGCGATCGCACCACTAAGCGAAAGAAAAAAGCTACCGATGTCTCGATTTCAGAAGAAGACTTATTGGAATAAAGAGAGATTAACTGTTCTAGCTATAATTGAATTGGATTTGTCAAATAGGTAGTAGGAGACTATTACATGAAGGAGAGTAAAAGCTCGATCGCTGACTCAGAAATCGAAAATTATGCCAATTTATCAATAGTATTAAATCAAATAAAAGCAGGAGAATTTGCTGAGGCGTTATTGACAGCGCAACAAATTAATAATGAATCCCAAAAGATAGAATCCCTAAAAGCGATCGCAAATGCTGCCCATTCCGCCGAACATCAAACTATAGCATTACGTGCTTTACTTCATCTGCCAGTAGCGGAACGCAATGCTATATTAGCGCAGCAAGTTGAGGAAGTAAAAGACTGTTTTTTGCCCGGTTCTGAGGAGATGGAATGGGTAGAGGGATATATAGAGGATGGCAACTGGGATAACAAATGGGGAAATTAGAAAAGTTAGTAGAGCAATTCCTCAATCAACCACCAGAAGTGCGATTTGAGGATGTGGTATATATTTTATTAGCTTTTGGCTTTGAAGAAAAAAGATCTAAAGGTAGCCATCACAGTTTTCGAGATTCCCAAGGTAGAAAGATTACTGTACCCAAAAAAGGCGGACAGAAAGTTAAGGGAGTTTACGTCCAGCAAATTGTTGAACTATTGAAATTGGAAGAATGGAACGATGAAAACACTGAATCAGAAGAATAATCAGATTGAAAAACAACCATTGGAATACTATTTAAATCTGCAATATCCAGTTACACTTTATCCCGATCGCGAAGGAGGATATGTAGCACAAATTAAAGATTTGCCTGGATGTTTAACTCAAGGTGAAACGCTGGAGGAGACGATGGCTAATATTAATGAGGCGCGGGAGTTGTGGATTGAAACTGCTTATGAATCAGGAGATGAAATTCCTTTACCTAGTACGGAAGAAAATTACAGTGGTAAGCTATTATTACAGATGCCAAAATCGCTCCATCAGCGTTTAGCTGAAGAGGCTGAACGGGAAAATGTTACTTTGGATCGGTATATTGTGTTTTTGTTGAGTAGGGTTAGCTAATTGAGAGGATTTGAGGAGAATTTGCGATCGCACATTGCTGAAATGCTTAATAAATACTAAACCCGAACGAAAGAGCGATCGCCAGGGGAATCGGCAAAGATTGCTCCTCGCTTGATTAGGTCTTGCTTCATTTCTTCAGAAATTCCTTGGTTTTCGCTAAATCGAGCATTTTCCACATTTGCACTAATCAGGTTGGCATCACTCAGGTTGGCATCACTCAGGTCGGCACCACTCAGATGGGCACTACTCAGGTCGGCACCACTCAGGTCGGCACCACTCAGGTCGGCACCACTCAGGTCGGCATCAATCAGGTTGGCACCACTCAGGTCGGCAAAAATCAGGTTGGCAAAAATCAGGTTGGCACCACTCAGGTCGGCACCACTCAGGTCGGCACGACTCAGGTTGGCACCACTCAGGTTGGCACCACTCAGGTCGGCACCACTCAGGTCGGCACGACTCAGGTTGACACCACTCAGGTGGGCATCACTCAGGTGGGCATCACTCAGGTTAGCACCACTCAGGTTGGCAAAAATCAGGTTGGCACCACTCAGGTCGGCACCAATCAGGTCGGCACCAATCAGGTTGGCATCACTCAGGTCGGCACCACTCAGGTCGGCATCTCTCAGGTCGGCATCTCTCAGGTTGGCATCGCTTAAATCCGCATCACTTAAGTTAGCATTGATTAGGCTGGCATTTCTCAAGTCAGCATCGCTCAAGTCAGCACCACTTAAGTCTCGCCCCTCAATTGGGTTAGTAATAATTTCTTCTACTAAACGCCATTTTTGTTCGCTGCTTTCGTCATCTTCTGAACTTTCACTCAAGATTTGGATATCCTGAACAGGAAAACCATTTATTTGTGTTATATTCTCTGCTTCAAAATCAGATAAAAGCTTTTGAATATCTTTTGTAGATCCCTTGATGATTAATCTGATACTTCCCTTTTGAATCGCTACAACTTTTATAGTACTGCCGGGATATTTATTTGAAAAATAACTATGAAAAGCAACTGCATCACTTTGAACTGAATTAATGTCTCCTTCTAAAATTACGACAGCAATAATTTCTTGGCTTCGTTTATCAATAGCAATGACTTGGCGAACAATTGTTTGCACTTGACCCACCCATTTTTCAAGACTAGAGCTAGGATTATTCGGTCTTTCTTGTTGACTGGAAGTTATGCTTTCTTCTGTTATTCCTGCAATCTCTTTCCAATCTAATTTTAGCGCTTCACATATTCTTTTGAACGAATCAAGCTGAATCGGATGTTGATTAAAAAAATTTGAGACTGTACTACGAGATAAAAGCTGTGACTCAGCAAACTTACTATTCGATTCAAATCCTAACCTTAACAAAGCTTTTCCTGCTGTCTCTAAACCTTCTTTAGATGCAGTAATGGTTCTTTTTTTCTTTTTTTTGTTTTGGCTAGGGTTGGTCATAAGTTAATTAAATTTCAGCCAATAGATTCTTAACGCAATCACAACTGAGGCATATCGCAATCATAAATCAATCAAAAGACGTAAACAAAAAAATCATTGCCTAGTCAGGGTTTCAGGTATTTTGCCTCACAGTAGAAGTATGAAAATTATCGGTTTTAAAAGCCATGAAAACCTATCTAACCCCTGACCAGTCAGACATCATCAAAGAACGCTTACGCCAAGCACGCCTCAGTTTCAACTTAGCTTTGGCAACCACTGCAACCTGCGCCCTTGTTGGGTTCTGTGGAATTGGACTCGTACTTATAGGTAAAGCACCAGAGGGAACCATCACCACAACTGGCGGGTTGTCTGCCACAGTCTACTGTCTTAAACTGGCAAGAGATGCCAACGACAGACTCGACGAACTGGCAGAAGATTTAAACGATGACTAGAATCAAATCTTGCACCTTTGTCAATAAGCTGTAGGGTGCGTCAGAGCCATAAAATTAGTGATTATATCCAGAATTTTGCGCTCTGACGTACCCTACTTAATATAACTAGCAACTTGAGTTATTACTGCTATTCTGCCCTAGTCAAGTAAGTAAGGTGTAGGTCATTTTATCATAACTTTATAAGTGAATTTCTTCCCAACTTAAAGCCTCAGCAAATTGACTGAGATGTTTAACATTAGTCGTAGCAATTACCAGATAACGATTGGGAAATTGCTCCTTTAATAATTGCCAGTGTGCCGCAATAATCATATCCACATCTAAACTATAATCATCAGCCGTTGGCCTTCCCTGTAACCGTGCTTCCATCCACACTTCAGCAGCTTTAAACATCACAGCCGAATCTAACTTTAAAAAATCAATAATTTCTCTTAACTCATCTAAATTTCTTACACTGTTTAAATTCGGCTTGCGCTGCGCTTCTAATAATAGACTGCGACGCACCTCATAATCACAAATATCTGAACTAACTACATAAACGCCCTTTGCCAGCAGCGTATAAAGCCAATCTTCACATTGCCTTGGTTTTCCGACCTTATTCGGATTCGTCAGTAAACCTAATACCCCCGAATCAATAAAAACAATCATTTTTCGCTATAAAGTTTTGCACCAACAGGACGATTATTATCAACTATTTGTTTAAATTCTTCAAAAAACTCTTCCCTGGCTTTCGCTTCTTCATCGCTGATATCCATTATTTGTTGATACCGTTGTTCTAACTTTTTCAATGCCCTACTGTTGCGTTGAATTTGTTGCTCTCTATCCCACTCTGGATAGTTTTGTATTTGGGCTTTAAATCGAGCATTTTGAGTTGAAGCCATCACAAGTTCTCCTTCCATCCTTTTGTTAAAGCTTAAACCTTGATTTTGCCATGATTATATGCTAATTATAGCGCTACTCAACGACCGCAAATATCACCTTTACAGTTATATTCAGTAGGGCGCATGACTATAGGAAAATTTTGCATATAATCAGTATCATCACTAATTTTACTAACGATAAAAAATGCAGAAGCCTGAATTCAGACTTCTGCATTCATAATTCAGGCTTCTGCCCTTATTCTTCTCCGCCTAAAATCTGCGGTACTTTAAAGAAATCCCCATCTTGTTCGGGTGCGCCATTTAGGATAGCCTCCCGATCTTGGCAGGAGATTTGCTCATCTGGACGAGTTATATTACTAACATCAATTGCCCTAGTTGTCGGTTGTACGTTACTGACATCTAATTCGCTCAATTGTTCAAAATAATCGAGAATACTGCCTAACTGAGTAGTAAATTTTTCTTCTTCTTCCGGTGTTAATTCCAGACGGGCAAGCAATGCAACTTTGTGAACTTGTTCGCGATCGAGCATAATAATTGAAATGGGAATGGGGGATGGAAAATGAGGAATGGGGTATGGGCATTTCTATTACCCACTCCCCATTACCCATTACCTAAAAGAATACATCCATACCAGATCGCCCAGTGGTTTTGAGCCAGTTTTGGGCTTCGATGTAGTTATTAGGGGCGAGACGAATAGCCTGTCTCCAATATTCAGCAGCCTTATCGTACCAAGAGTCTGCCTCTTCTGTTTTGCCAGCTTCCTTCGCTTTTTCACCAAAATAATGATAAATTACCGCAATATTATTCAGTGCTTGAGGTAAACGAGGATTTAGTTCAAGGGCTTGATGATAGTGTTCTAAAGCTTTTTCATGTTCGCCGTTGCTGGCATAAATCAGCCCCATATTGTAGAGGATATAACCGCGATCGTAAGGGTCTTCCTCTAGTTTGAGAGCTTCGTTATAATTTTCTAAAGCTTCTGCGTATTCCCCTTCCGATTGAGCAGACATCCCATCACGGTAGTAGACGAAAGCTTCTTTTGCTTTTTTGTTAGCAGGCAGAACTTTCAGAATCATATCTGCCATTACCGTAAAGGTTTTATCGATAAAGTTGTCGTTGCGCTGGGTTCTGGGCATAATGGCCTCTCGCGTGCGGGCTACTAATTATTAATTATCTAATTATCGTTCTACCAGCGATCGTTTTAGGTGAGAGGGATGGGGAGATGGGGGGAT
>CAZJJR010000241.1:8673-10247 GCA_964546365.1 uncultured bacterium
ACTTTTTACTTGCTTCTTTTAACTTCAGACTTCAGACTTTAGACTTTTTCCCTCTTCCCTAGTCCCTAGCCCCCAGTCCCTTTCCTTGCTCTAACCCCTAACTAGAACTCCGGGTTCGCGCTGGATGGGTAATACATCAAGGCTATCGATTTGAACGCAGTATTTTAAATCTTCGTGACAGTTTAAGCGCAGCAGGCGTTTGCCGTGGCTGGCGTGGTGCATTAAGTCTAATAGTTTCTCTTTCCACTGGAGATAAAGTGCTATAGCACCGATCGCTTCGTCGTTACCAGCCAGTTCATCTTCTGTGATACCCAATTCTGACCTTAGGCTATAAGCGATCGCACCGGCACAAGCAGTATCTTCCAAAGAAAAACTGCCTTCCCAACCGGAACCAACAATCCAAAGGGTTTCTGGTTGTTGAGCCAGGACATATTTGACGATCGCCTTGCGATTGACAAATGATGCTGCCAATACCGTTTTGGCATTTTGGATGCGCTGTAAGGCGCGAGTGCCATTTGTAGTAGTGATAAACAAGCGGCGTCCCTCTACGCGATCGCTAGTACAATCCAAAGGAGAATTGCCCATATCGCAACCAGCTACTTGCGCCCCACCCCGTTCACCAGCCCGAATGCGTTTTTCCGGGGGCCAAGCTTCGCTGACGGACATTAATTTCTCTAAATCGCTAAACACTTGGACAGCCTCCGCTCCCGCCGCCAAAGCTGTCGCCATTGTAGTTGTCGCTCGTAAAACGTCGATCGCGATCGCGCAGTCGGGACTACTATCAGAGGGAGTGAGTTCCGGGGTATGGTAAATAAATAATTTCACAAGTTTGCTGTACCTGCTATTAAAACCGTCGAGAATCAAATTATAAAAAATGATGGTATCGTTGTCCAAAATTTATAGCTAGGGGTTCCGGACTAGGAACCGGGTACTAGGGAAAGAAGGGGCCAGAAATATGGGATTTCAGCGATTAAGAACGTCTTAGCTAATTTACATCGATTGCTAGTAACAACAAATTTCTGAATAATTTATTTACTTACTTAAAAATCCCTGATATTTTTCGATGTTTACCATTGAAAAATATCAGAGACGAACTCTGAAGTCTGAAGTCTGAAGTTAAAAGAAGCAAGTAAAAAGTTAAAAGAACTTGATTTTTACTTTTTACTTTTGACTTCTCCCCATCTCCCCATCTTCCCATCTTCTTACCTCTGGGACGGGCTATCAGTAGGTACTATTGGTTCTTGGGTAATGTTATCCAGCTGGATGGACTTGAGCATTTCTCGCCAGTCAGCTTCCAATTGAGGATTGTTGGGATTAGCGCGACGCAGTTCGGCTAGGGTAGAAAGAGCATCGTACCAGATACCCTTCCTAGCATAGGCAAGGAAGCGTTCCCGTGGGGAAGCTTCTTTTAACTGCATTTGTAAACTAGCCTCAGGATTAACGCGCTTAATAGAACCCAAACCAGAAATTTTAATAGAGTTATCACTGGGATCTGCTTTATACGTCTCTGCATCGCAAATTAACGAAACAGACCAGACATAATTTTTACCGACCTCTAAAGTGGGAGAATTTTC
>CAZJJR010000242.1:0-5094 GCA_964546365.1 uncultured bacterium
TTGCCAGCTAATATCGGCATCATCAATAGCAGCAAGACGTGCAATAGCACCATTAATGATTTCTAAACCTTGGACGAGGTTTTCTACTACAGCTAATTGACCGCGTAATTCTGCTGCGCCGGGAAAACCTTTCGCATACCAAGTCATGTGTTTGCGTGCTTGCCGAATACCCCTTTCTCCCTTATATTCCCAGAGAGCTTGTAAATGATCTCTAGCGCATTCTAAACGTTCGATGGGAGAGGGAATTGGTTTTTCCGTCCCCGTTTTCAAGAAATAGTCAATTTCTCCCACTAAGAAAGGATAACCGAGAGTTCCTCTGGAACACATCACCCCATCAGCACCAGTTTCTTCCAAGCAACGAACAGCCGCTTCTACAGAAAAAATATCTCCATTAGCAATCACGGGAATCGACAAAATTTCCTTAACTTTGCGAATCCATTCCCACTTGGCACTTCCATTATAACCTTGAGCGCGAGTGCGACCATGAACAGTGATCATTTTCGCACCAGCATCTTCCATTCTCTTCGCAAAATCGAGAATATTAATTTCTTTATCTGACCAACCGATGCGAGTCTTTACTGTTACCGGAACTTCGACAGCGTTAGTTACTTCTCGCACGATTGCTTCTGCTACTTCCGGTTGTCGCAATAAAGAAGAACCGCCACCATTTTTAGTAATTTTATTAACGGGGCAACCCATATTAATATCAATAGTATCAGCCCCTTCTTCCACTGCTTTCACGGCAGCTTCGGCCAGAAAATCTGGACGACAATCAAATAGTTGAATGCTAATCGGTCTTTCATTGGGGTCTACCTCCATGATTTTCGGCAACTGTTTGACGTAGTGCAGTCCCGTTGCGTTTACCATTTCGGTGTACATCATCGACTCTGGCGCATAACGACGCACCAGACGACGGAACACCAAGTCGGTGACGCCTGAGAGAGGAGACTGTAGCACCCGACTTTTCACTTCAAAGTTGCCGATGAAAAGCGGTGTGGAAAGTCTTTGTTGGAGAGTGGGAGATAGAAAGACCATATGGACTGCAAGGAGATCGAGCTTTTCTATTGTAGATTACTATTAGGTACGTTGTTGCGCTTCAGTGCTATTAAAGATAGCTTTAAAGAGCAACAACCTACTTTTTTATTCTGGCAATTCACCAAATCTTTCTCGATATCGAGCTAATAATTCTTCTGCTTGCCTTGACTTTTCTTCTGCTGTCAGATAGCGATTACCTCGCTCATCAAACCAATAGAGTACCTCAAGTTGAGAATCCCCATCATTATATCGACCTCTACCAATTCCTAAACCAATTTCCGGCATCCAAAAAGGTTCACCAATTTGCTGTTCATACTCACCATTAATTAATTGATAAACTTCAAAAGGTTGATGTTGGTCGCGCCGCCAATAGTAAGGGTTGTAAACCACATAATACAATACTCCTAATTTGGCATAAATATCCATCTTTTTATCGTATTCGCCGCCGTAAGTTTGCGAGACTATTTCAAGGGCGAAAATCGGGGGAATATTATTTTCTTCCCAAACTACATAACTTAGGCGCAGAGTATCACCTTTAAACCGTTCTACTCCTAAACTTAAAAAGCCATCGGGAACCACAGGTACGAGATGACTAACTCCCGTTGTGTGATAAACTGCCATATCCACCCCAAAGAACCAATCATTGCGTTGGCTCCAGTGGAATTTGAGCAGGAATAAAAGTAAATTGGGAATAAAGTTTTGATTTTCGTTATCCACAGGCGTATCGTCGGAATTAGGCAGTTCTGCACCAGTTGGTAAGCGAATTTCTGGATTAAACTGTACCATGAGCGGCTGGCAGATAATTGATTTATTAATTGTATCATTGAGAAACCGGATATTACCATACAAAGGTAATTGCCTCAAAGAGATTTATTTTTATTTATCTTAAAAAATCTTTATCACAAGTGTATGGTTGCTTAATTGGGAGCAGCTTTTATTTTATTAAAAATTCCCTTTTGGGAAGCAAAAATTAAATTATGGAGAAACCGGATTTGCTTGAGCAGGTAATTCCGGGTTGTGTGCTTCAGAATTACCTAGCAAGATAGGCGGAGATTGCCATTAAGCGAACTACTTGACATAAAACATCTGTTAGCGGTAATTTAGACAAAGATTAATGTATTTTATTGCCGCTAAAGAAGAACCGATAAGTTATTCCCGATCGATTGTGTTAGTTAAATTTAAAATAATTACAGTTTCTTTGAATAGAATATCGAGGGGTTTAAGACCAAAATGAACATAATTAACTTGTGTTACAGCTAAATTTAGAACAATAGGTAGGTAATATATGAGTTTGACTGATGAACAATTAAGCTTTTATCAGGCACAAGGCTATGTCTTTTTACCAAACTTCTTTTCCGATGGGGAAATTCAAGTATTGAAAGCAGAAATACCCGGTCTGCTCCAAAATGATGAGATTGGAAAAGTTTTGGAAAAAAGTGGTAAGACAGTAAGAGGATTACATGGAAGCCATACACGCAATTCTGTCTTGAACAACCTCACTAGGCTACCTAGATTAATTGAGCCAGCCATGCAAATTCTGGAGAGCAAAGTTTATGTTTACCAGTTCAAAATTAATACAAAGGCGGCTTTTTATGGCGATGGGTGGCCTTGGCATCAAGACTTTGTTTTTTGGTCAGAAGAAGATGGTATGCCGACGCCAAGAGCAACGAATGTTATGATTTTTTTAGATGAAGTAAATCAATTCAATGGCCCTCTTTTTTTAGTTCCTGGTTCACATCAAGAAGGAAAAATTCAAGTATCTTCTCAAGGTGAGGGATGGGAGGCAAATGTAAGTGTTAATCTCAAATATGCTCTTCCCAATCATATGGTAGCAGAATTAGTGAACAAACAAAGTATCGTTGCGTCTACAGGTGCAGCAGGTTCAGTCCTCTTTTTTCACCCCAATTGTGTTCATGGATCGGCGAATAACATCTCACCATTTTCGCGAAATGTTGCGATTATCACATACAATAGTGTCGAAAATATTCCACTGAAAACTGAAAATCTGCGCCCTGAATTTCTAGTTAACCGAGATTTTCGAGCAACCGAAGCGTTACAAAACGATTTTTTTTGTGAAGTAAAAATTGCCGCAGCAACAGAAAATGAATAGTCATCCCCAGAGCGTTGAAGCAGATCTAATTAACACAAAGAAAACAACAACTGCTCTGTTAGCTTTGTTTATTGCAACTTGTGCGATCGCATTTTCAGGAATTTTCATTCGTTTGAGTGAGAATGAAATTGGGCCAACTGCTACCATTTTTAACCGTTTCTGGATTGTGACAATTATTTTTGGCATCTCAAACCTATTTTGGAGAGGGATAAATGATGCTTCCGAACAAGCATTACCGCCTAAATCCTTCTCAAAACTGGTACTCCTATTAGCAGCGGGAATGCTTTTCCCATTGTCACAAATTTCTTGGGCTTGGTCGCTTTCCCATACAACAGTTACGCTCTCCACTTTATTACATAATTTAACTCCTCTATTTGCCTGTTTAGGAGGGTGGATATTACTTGGACAACGCTACGATCGACAATTTATTTTAGGAATGTTCGTAGCGATTTGCGGCTGTTTTTTGATAGGGTGGAACGATTTACAGTCAGCAACATTAAGGTGGCAAGGAGACGGTACGGCAGTAGTTTCTGCGATTCTTTATGCTGCCTATATTTTAGTGGTCAAACAATTACGAAAAGCCGTAAAAACAACCACTGTACTTTTTTGGATTTCTGCGCTGGGAAGCTTAGTTACCTTACCTATTGTTCTGTTGACGGAAGATCGCCTTTTTCCCATTTCTTTTAACGGTTGGCTGATTGCGATCGCGCTAGCTTTAATCTGTCAAGCTTTAGGACAAGGATTAATTGCATATAGCCTCAATAACTTATCTGGCGGATTAGTTGCACTGTCTCATTTATCAGAACCAATTTTAACAGGATTGTTAGCATGGCTGATTTTTGCAGAGCGGTTAGATTGGTTTTCAGGAACGGCTTTTATAATGATTATGCTAGGCTTGTATTTAGCTGTTTTCAGTTCTTCTGCTGTTAATTAAGGAAGCAGAACTTGTACTTTAGGCAACCTAATTAATCTTGGGATAAAAATTTGCGATCGCCCTATTACCAAACCTCTAAATCAGCTAAACTAGCAAAGTCGAAAATAGCATCACCTAAAGCTATTAAATCATCTGATGATAACTGTTCCAAACGATTCATTATTTCCGCTGGAATTTCGCCAAATCGTCGGCTTAATAGTCGCTGCACTATTGTTAGTTGACCGATTTGTATTCCTTCAGCACGACTAAATTCGATCGAGCCTATTTGTTCCGCCATAAATTGTTCGCGCCTTTCCAAATCGTCTAACTCTTCTACGCTTAAATTGATCCGATTTGCGATCGCAAATGCTTTATCAATTTCTGGCACAGTAGCCATCTTGTCTGGCACTACTTCCAGATCCGGTGCTTTTCGTAAAAAATACAGCCATTTATCCGTTACACTTTCCAATTCCTCTAAACTTTTTTGAAATTTCGGTAACTCCACAAACACCAATTCAATCGGATATTCTGGATAATCAAATAACTGCTGCCTTTCTTTAAAAATAAATTGGGAAATCACCGTCGCCGAAAATTCAAACAGATTAAAATCGAGAATAGCTACAGAAATTAAAGGTCTAACTCTGGGATATTCATCTCCAATTCTCAATTGATTGGCATAAGTTTTAGCGGCATTATAAACAATTCGTTTAGTAAAGGCAGGCACGTTGAAAGCTTGCATTTCAATCAAGACATTTTGCCCGGTACTTAATTTAGCTTTCACATCGAAGTAAGTATTTTTCAAAGCCGAAATACGACCAGGAGCGTAGGGGTCAATAATTTCTAAGCTGACAATGACAGGCTGACCTTGATAAAGAATTGCATTGAGAAAACTGATGAGAATATCTTGGCTTTCATCAGATCCAAAAATCTTTTTGAAGGCGTAATCTGTTTTGGGATTAATAAACTGCATATTTAGTTTAATATTTGATTTAAATTTGCTTAATTAAGTATTAGTTTAACATTGCAAGTCTAAAGC
>CAZJJR010000242.1:5110-7268 GCA_964546365.1 uncultured bacterium
AAGCAGGCGGGTTTTTCAGCTTTCACCCGCTAATGTCCCTCGCTTTTTACCCATCTGACGGCAAATACAACTTATTTATTACGGTTCACCCTAAACCGGGAATGGGTAGGTAAGCCTACTATTATTTGCAGTGGCAGCGAAAAACGTAAGTGGCGACAGCTACACCCCTCTTATTGAAAGGTAACCGTCCTCCAAGAGGTTCGGGAAACCCCCCTTCAAGAGAGCGCTAACCCCGATCAGTATAGAGAATAGTCATTCTGTGAAACAGTATTAAAGCTGGACAAAGCTGCTGACTAGACTCGGTTGTTGCCGTTTTTAGTTGGAGCCTTCCCTAAGCTTCATCTGGTCAATCAAGAAGCAAAAATTTTGTAGTTAACTGGAACCCGAAGACTCATATGGCAAAAGTAGTTGGAATAGACTTAGGTACGACTAACTCCTGTGTGGCTGTAATGGAAGGTGGTAAACCCACAGTTATTGCCAATGCAGAGGGTTTTCGGACTACACCTTCCGTTGTAGCCTATGCAAAGAATGGCGATCGCTTAGTCGGTCAAATTGCCAAGCGCCAATCGGTGATGAACCCGGAAAACACCTTCTACTCCGTGAAGCGCTTTATCGGTCGTAAATTTGAAGAAATCACTCACGAAGCTACCGAAGTATCTTATAAAGTGCTGCGGGATGGCAACGCCAACGTGAAATTGGATTGTCCCGCACAAGGCAAGCAATTTGCTCCGGAAGAAATTTCCGCGCAAGTACTTCGCAAACTAATCGATGACGCTAGCAAATATTTGGGTGAAACGGTTACCCAAGCTGTAATTACCGTTCCTGCTTACTTCAACGACTCCCAACGGCAAGCAACTAAAGACGCTGGTAAGATTGCCGGGGTAGAAGTTTTACGGATTATCAACGAACCTACCGCCGCTTCTCTGGCTTACGGTTTAGATAAGAAGAGCAACGAAACGATCCTGGTATTTGACTTGGGTGGTGGTACGTTCGACGTATCGATTCTGGAAGTTGGCGACGGCGTGTTTGAAGTGCTGGCAACTTCTGGCGATACTCACCTGGGTGGTGACGACTTCGATAAGAAAATCGTTGATTTCTTAGCCGAACAATTCAAGAAAGATGAAGGTATCGACCTGCGGAAGGACAGACAAGCGCTGCAACGTCTGACGGAAGCGGCAGAAAAAGCCAAGATCGAGTTGTCTAGCGTTACTCAAGCGGAAATCAACTTACCCTTCATTACCGCTACTCAGGACGGGCCAAAACACTTGGATCTGACTCTGACCCGCGCTAAATTTGAAGAATTGTGCTCCGATTTGATCGATCGCTGTCGCATTCCCGTAGAAAATGCAATTCGCGATGCCAAAATCGACAAATCCGCACTTGATGAAGTAGTGTTGGTAGGTGGTTCGACTCGGATTCCCGCCGTCCAAGAATTGGTGAAACGTGTACTGGGTAAAGACCCCAACCAAAGCGTTAACCCGGATGAAGTAGTGGCAGTCGGTGCGGCGATTCAAGCTGGCGTTCTCGCCGGTGAAGTGAAAGACATCCTGCTACTCGACGTAACTCCCCTCTCTTTGGGTGTGGAAACCTTGGGTGGCGTAATGACCAAGATTATTCCTCGCAACACCACCATTCCTACCAAGAAGTCGGAAGTGTTCTCGACTGCTGTTGACGGTCAAACTAACGTGGAAATTCACGTTCTGCAAGGTGAGCGGGAAATGTCCACTGACAACAAGAGCTTGGGTACTTTCCGCTTAGATGGTATTCCTCCCGCTCCCCGTGGCGTACCTCAAATTGAAGTAATCTTCGATATCGACGCTAACGGTATTCTCAACGTTACTGCTAAGGATAAGGGTACTGGTAAGGCACAGTCGATCAGCATCACTGGTGCTTCTACTCTGCCGAAGGATGAAGTTGAGAAAATGGTTAAGCAAGCCGAACAAAATGCGTCTGCTGACAAGGAACGTCGCGAAAAGATCGATCGCAAAAACCAAGCTGACTCTTTGACATACCAAGCTGAAAAACAACTCAGCGAATTGGGTGACAAAGTTCCCGCCGCTGACAAGACTAAGCTGGAAGGTTTGATCAAAGACTTGAAAGATGCGGTTGCTAAAGACGACGACGAACGGATCAAGACTTTGATGCCAGAAGTGCAACA
>CAZJJR010000242.1:7285-10226 GCA_964546365.1 uncultured bacterium
GTTCAGCATCGGTAGCAATATCTATCAACAAGCTGGCGGTGGTGCTGCTCCTGGTGGCCCAGAAGCTCCTGGTGGCGGCGGTTCTACCGGATCTGGTGACGGTGGCGATGATGTAATTGATGCTGAATTCTCGGAAACTAAGTAATCATTAGTCATTTGTCATTAGTGAAAGCTAATCAGTGACGACAAAAGGGAAGAGGAAAAAAGTGCGATCGCTTTCTTTCTCTTCCTTTTTTAATTTGGCTAGAAACCCGGTTTCTTCAAGAAACCGGGTTTCTGTGTCTCAACCTACAATATTTGTCAGCTTTATAAAGTTTAATTATAAAACTAACCCTTTGATAGGTCTATTGATAAAATTCTTACGATAAAAACATAAGTAATTGTTACACAAATAAACCATTAAGAAATCAGGATTTACCATGCCATATCCTCAAGCACCTTGGACACTCAAAGGTTATGCAGTACAAACCTTGCAATTGGTTGATATTGATAAAGTGCGTCCCTTGATTCCCTCAGAATTAGAAATAGTTTCTGTTTGGCCAGGAAAAACTTTAGGAGGAATTTATATATCATCATACCAAGCTGGCTCAGTGCTGGAATATAACGAATTAATCGTAGCTAGTGGTTTAGTGCGTTATAAAGATAAATTTGGCTCTTGGATTGCTCATATATATGTAGACAATTCCGACTCGGTAGCAGGTGGACGAGAAATTTGGGGATTACCAAAAGAAATGGCTGAATTTACTTGGATAAAAGGAGATAATCCCTGCGTAACTGTCCGGCAAGAAAATCGACCGTTATGCAGTCTTAGCTACAGCAATCCAACCATAGCATTACCTTTGTCTTTAGGCGCACCCGTTCTCAGTTGTCTTGGTACTGATTTCCTATTATTTAAAGGTGAGTTTGAGTCTCGCCTAAGTTTGGTTAGCGGTAAGGTAGAGGTTCCGCCCGAAAGTCCTTTTGCTAGTTTAAACTTAGATCGACCTTGGTTTACTATTTATTGCGATGATTTGCGTTTCTTAGCAGGAACGCCGGAAGTAGTGGGAGAAACACAAGGTTTGCGGGTTGCAACAGCAGTTTAAAAAAGTAGGATTCGATTTAATAATGACAATGGAAAATATCGCTAATGCAGAACGTTCTGGCGTAACTCAACTAACAGCTATCAACACGGCGAAAGCGCTGACGATTCTGCTTTTAATTGTTGGTGCCGTGGTATTTGGAGTGCGGGATATGCGCCAAGTGCTTTATCTGTGTTTGCATATCAGTTATTGTACTTGGTGGCTGTTGGAACAATGGTTTTATCCCCAACGAAGACAGGTAATGTTCAGCGAACCAGTGGGAGTTGGAGGATTTATTTCCGCTCTTTTAATCGTAGGATTTTTGTATGCGCTACCGGGTTATTTTGCTTTAACAAATCCAGAACCTCTATCCTTAATCACAGCAGCAATAGCTTTGCCATTGTACATTTTTGGTAATTTAATTAATGCTAGTGCGGACGTGCAGAAGCTGACTGCCAAGCAATTTGGAGCGGGTTTAGTAAGGGATAATATTTGGCGGTTTTCTCGTAATATTAATTATTTTGGCGATATTCTTCGCTATCTCAGTTTTAGCATTGTAGCAGGTTCCCTTTGGGCTTATTTAGTACCGGGACTCGTAATGTTAATTTACATTCAACGAATGCTACAAAAGGAACGAGGAATGACCGAAAAATATCCAGAATATGCTGATTATCAGCGATCGACTTCTCGGTTTATTCCGTTTATTTGGTAAATTATTCCCCTCATCCTCTCGTTACCAGGCTCCAGCCTGGTAACGCAAGTCTGGAGGCTCTGCCTCCCCTACTAGAGGCAGAGCCTCCAAACGGCATTCCCAGGTGGAACCTGGGAACGAGTAAATGAAATGGTAAAAGGTTTTAATTACTAATTGGTGCGTGACGTACTGGAATACCTATGGCTCGGTTAATTTCAGTGGCGAATTGTTGTAAGATATTGGCACTGACGCACTTGAGCGATCGCACTTCGTAAGAACGATTTTTGCTACTACTATGATTCTCCCGTCCATCTAACTGGCGTCTGACTGGTTTTGGTCGGGTGGGAGTATTTAGCTGAATTTCATCTGGTGCTAAAGCTTGCATAATTTTAATGTACTGCGCTTTAGTATCCATATCCCATTCAGTCAAAATCATGGTTTGGATACCTAATTCACCGTGATATTCTTGGCGAAATTTCTGGATATTTGTGCAAATTTCCGATAAATTTACGGCGGCTACCGGTCGATTAACGCGCCTGATTTGGTCTGAGGAAATCCCATCTATTTTCACAGATACTCGATCTGCTAAACGCAAAGCCGATCGCACTTCTGGATCTGATAATAGCGTACCGTTTGTCAGTACCAAAGTTGGTCGCTTGGTAAGGTCTTTGATAGAAGTGAGGATTTCAGATAAATTTAATGCTAAGGTTGGTTCGCCGCTACCACTCAAGGTAATTACATCGACATCCCAAGGCGCAAAGTTTTGTAAGTCTTGCAGGATGCGTTCGGTGGGGATGTAGATTGCGCGATCGATTATTTTCCTTTCGATTTCCCCTAACTGGCAATAAACGCAGTTGAAAGAACAAATCGAAACTGGGCCAATGGTGTCAATACCGAGCGATCGGCCATATCGCCATGATTTAACTGGGCCGTAAACAGAAGTAAACTTTTCAATTATTTCAGCGGACATTGCTTCAAACCGTTCTCGCTGCAACGGAAGATCTATCTATAAATATTTTCTCTCTTATTTTCAAGATTAACAAGAAAATTTAACCAGATTATGACAATTTATCTAAATTTAGGGTGCATGACTAAAACTAATACCAATTCACGAAATCCTTGATACAAATACTTTTCTTGTTCCCCCCTTGCTAAGGGGGGTTAGGGGGGTCGATGTGTAACGCATTAAAAT
>CAZJJR010000243.1:0-1251 GCA_964546365.1 uncultured bacterium
TTATCCCGATAAGCGCCAATTAACAACAAATATTCGCTATCACTATCGGTCATCATTAATTCAATTAATTTCAGCGAGGCAGAATCAGCCCATTGCAAATCATCTAAAAATATGACTAAAGGATGTTCTTTATCACAAAAAGCCCGGATAAATTTTTGGAATACTAAATTAAATCGATTTTGTGCTTCCGTGGGTGCTAATTCTGACACCGATGGCTGAGAACCAACAATTAATTCTACTTCCGGTATCACATCAATAATTACTTGTCCGTTCGTACCAAAAGCCGCTAGTAATTTTTCTCGCCATACTGCTAATTCAGCTTCGCTTTCTGTGAGCAATTGCCCTACCAATCCTCGCAAAGCACTAACGATCGCACTGTAAGGAATATTTCGCTGAAACTGGTCATAAAACTGGTCGAATTTCCCAGCTATAAAGTAACCACGCTTTTCAGTAATCGGTTTATATATTTCTTGCACTAAAGCTGATTTCCCCACCCCAGAATAACCAGCTACTAACATCATTTCAATTTTAGATTTAACATTATCATCATTATCTTTTTGAATTTTGAATTTTGAATTTTGTATTTCTCCAGCTACTCGCTCAAAAGCAGCTAGGAGAATTTCTACTTCTTTTTCTCTGCCATAAAGCTTTTGAGGAATTTGAAATTTGTCAGTAATATCCTGTTTAGCTAAAATAAATTCTGAGATATTACCAAATTCTTCTAACTGAGTTAAGCATTTTTCTAAATCAGCCTTGATGCCCCAAGCGCTTTGATATCTATCTTCTGGATTTTTTTCTAACAGTTTTATGATGATTTTAGAAACTGAAAGGGGTATTTCTGGATTAATTTGAACAGGTGAGATAGGTTGTTTGGCAATATGACAATGGATTAATTCCATTGCATCTATAGTTGGAAATGGTAATGTATTGGTAAGTAATTCATAAAAAGCTTTATGGCAATCCAAGCTACGATTCATTCTCCCTGTTTGTTCTGGAGAAATATACGCTAATGTTCCTTCCAGAATATTCGGATGTTTGAGCGATGGGTTTTCTCTAGTGAGTTGGGTGGCAATTCCAAAGTCGATAATTTTTAGTTGTCCCGTGATAGGATTGAATACAATATTAGCCGGATTAATATCTTTGTGAATAATATTGGCAGCGTGAATGTTGCCTAAAATATCAGTGATTTGAATAGCTAAGTTCAGAAATTCTTTAAGAGTAAATTTTTGTTGTTGGCTTAATATTTTTAAA
>CAZJJR010000243.1:1261-10163 GCA_964546365.1 uncultured bacterium
GGAAAGGGTTAAGTTTCTTTCTGCCATCAAGATTTTTAAAGATTGTCCGCCAAAGTCTTCTAAGATAAGCGCTAAACTATGCTGATAGCTTTCTAAACTGTAGGCTTTAACTACCCCGGCTAAGTTGAGACGGCGAATAATTTGGTATTCCTGTTTATAATGAGTAAGTTCAGTTGGGTTAGGATAATCTGATTTGAGTAATTTGACGATCGCAATTTGTCCATCAGCAGAACGAATAGCCCGATAAACTACAGAATTACCGCTTTCGTAGATTTGGCTGACTGTTTGGTATCCGGCTATAGATAACATAATCACAAGCTAAGTTAACTACTATTGTGGAGTATCAGCATAAAACGGTATAATGGGATGCACTTTTTTGTCTGGGCGCTACAATTCATCATTCTGAATTGACACGCACCAGTCTGCCGCTCGATCGCTGGTAGCTCTATTGTGCATTGTTGCATTCAGTATGTTTAATTGTCGATATAGTAATTTATACTACTAGCCAAAACTGGGACAAAAAACAAATTTTAGCGGTCTAGAGTCAAAGCTAACTTTTCAAGGATTTAAAAAATCTAGATGGTCGCCTGGGTGCGATCGCAATTCCTCAATACTACCTTGTATCTTCAAATTTCCCTCTTCCAAATACACCACCCAATCCGCTCTGTTAATCACTCTAGGGCGATGGCTAATCAAAATCGTCGTTTTACCTGGCCGATTAGCCAATAATTGAGCCAAAACTTGCCCTTCACTCACCGGATCGAGTCCAGCCGTTGATTCATCTAAAATTAACACTGGTGGATCGTTAACGATCGCTCTTGCGATCGCTAACCGTTGCTTTTGTCCACCAGAAAGATTCGCTCCAAATTCACCCAAAACAGTTTCATATTTTTCTGGTAAATTGCTAATAAAATAGTCAGCCTCCGCAATTTGGCAAGCTTTTACTATCCTTTCAAACGTAACGCGAGCATCACCTAAGCGAAAATTTTCAATAATCGAGCGGCTCCAAAAATGAGCTTCTTGAGGAACCAGAACGACTTGTTTTCTGAGGCAATTAAGAGAAATATCTGCCAAGTTATAAATACCGATGCGAATATTACCAGACTGAATGGGATATAACCCAGCAATCAGTTTCGCGATCGTACTTTTTCCACATCCAGATTTACCAACGATCGCAATAACTTTCCCACCAGGAATTTCGATCGAGAAATCTTTTATCACTTCTGCTCTACCCGGATAGTTAAAAGCCACGTTTTTGCAATAAATATTCGCATTATCGGGAATTGTCACCGAATTTTTTTCGCCTTCCCGTTCGGGAGTCGCATCTATTACTTCTGCGATCCGCTCTGTAGCGGTTTTCACTCGCATGAAATCATCGACAAATCCCAGCCCATTAGTGATAAATACTACGAAATTAGCATTCATCACGTTAAAAGCTAATAGCTGTCCGATCGTTAGCTCTTTTTGAATTACCAGGTAGCTACCAAACCAAAGCAAAAAAATTACACCTATACCACCAATCAGTTCGGAAAAAGTATTGTTAATAATCGCCAGCTGAACCGTGCGGAAATTAATTTTTGCCAACCGCCCAAATCGGCTCTGTAATTCTTCCCAAAATTGAGGAGCAGCCGAAATAGTTTTGAGTGTCTGCGCTCCCTTAAAAGTTTCTACCAAAACCCCTTGGTTTTCTGCTTCTAACACTAACAAATTGCGAACTCTTTGTTTCAGTACAGGCAAAAAAAACCATGTCGATAGAGTCATCATTAGACCTATGCAAGCTCCGCAAACAGCTAGTTTCCAGCTATAAAAAATCATTAGCGCCAAAGAAACAACTGCGACAAATAGCTGGCTGGGTAAATTAATCAATACCTGGGAAACTAGCTGATTGATCTGTTGGATATCTCGCAGCCTGCTGACAATTTCGCCACTGCGACGCGATTCGTAATAACTAAGAGGTAAGCGCAGAATTTGCCGCCCAAATTCTAATACTAAATTTAATTCCAAACGTTGGGCGAAATGAGCCACCAAGTTAGATTGCACTAAACGCAGGCTATTACCAATTAGGTTCATTACCACAACTGCGATCGTTAACCCAGTCAGTAAGTTAGTATCATTTCTAACTAATACTTCATCCGTAAGAACCTGGATTAAAAACGGAGTGGACAAAAAAACTAGACCTACAAAAAGATTGATTATTAGTGCTTCTCCAATAATCGAAGAATATGGCCGTAAGATTTGGCCAAATTTGACAACAAAGAGGCTTCTATCCTCACTTTCACCCCAAAATCTTCCCGGGTCTGGCTCTAATAAAAGCATTACCCAATCCGTCCAATATTCTGCTAATTGGCTCTTAGAAAGATAAAGAATACCAACTGCCGGATCGGAAATTATATACTTTCTGCCCCGTTTACCATATAAAACAACCCAATGATATCCTTTCCAATGAACGATCGCTGGTAAAGGTACTTCATTTATTCTATCTAATATTTCTGGAGAAGCTCTCACTGCACGAGCATGAAAACCAAGCACTTCCGCTCCCTGCTTCAAACCTAACAAAGTTGTTCCTAGTTGCCCCGTACCTACCGCTTCTCGAATGCGATTAATATTAAAAATACGCCCGTATTTTTTAGCAATAGAAGCTATACAAGCCGCGCCACAATCTTCTTCACTTTGCTGTAAAATATTGGGATATTTCATCGGCATTTTATAAATAAAAATAAAGCATCTGTATCTGCACAGATGCCTATTTTAAGTAAATTACTTGATTTAGCAACCTAGCAGATATACTATCCCAGGTTTCTCTGTTAACTTTTGGAACTAGTCAATTTTGTAGATATCAGATAATCTACTTTTTCAGCCATTTTGCTATGTTTTGACGGCTGTGCAGACACATGGATTCACCACCAGGTACACATCCACCGTTAATCGAAGCAGCTTCTTTAGCTCCAATTTCAGTAAATAGAGGTGCTTTTTTGTTTTCTTTCATTTGCTTACCTTGTTTTAAGTTACAAATGGTTGTTAACTGCCTAATTCTATTCCTGTTTTAAATTTACGTCAAGCATTACATTCTTAAAACACTAGTAAGATAAGTAATATTTTAATTATCTTACTAGTGTGAAAAGTATGTTTTTTTAAGGGGATATACCCGGATAGATGGGCTATTCAGAAAAAAATAAAAATGCCCTACCCCCCCATAGGGATAGCTAGATTTTTAAATAAGTTGTTTTTATCTAAAAACGTCTTTACTGTCGGGTATGAAGGCGTTTATAATCTCAAATTTAATTAGCGAACTTTTTAAGGGTGGGGAATGAATAATTCACTTGTTAAGCTGTATCTTTTAGGAATAAAGACAGGATTAACGCTTGCTACCATACTGAACGTAAATGTCGCTTTAAGTCAGGTTGCTATTGGAGATTCCATTGTCATTCAGGATCGAAATGAAAAAGATAACCTGATGATTAACGGACAATATATGAATGATGATGCAATCGTTCAGGTTTCCCTAGAACAAATTCAACAATTGTTAAGCTTTAATAATTTGTCATATCAAGCAACGGATTTATTGCCAGAGGGTAACAAGACAGGTTTTATTTCCCCGACCGATATTTCCTTCGACAATTCAGCAAAAATAGCTCAAAACACGGCGGAGCGATCGAACTCTACTACTACTAGTCAGTGGACAGTACAAGCAGAAGCTTTATTTCTCAATCGCACCATTCCGAAAGGAATACTCACTACCCAGCTTTACGATCAAAGAACCTTAGAAACAGGTGAAGATTTAAGGACTGACGATGCAGATTTTGGCTACGAAATAGGAACGAGAATTTCCGTAGGCTACACTCCCAATCAAAAAGATACTTTTAGCTTTTCTTTCTTTGGCTTGCAATCTTATAGTTCTTCCGCTACCCTTAGAGCACCTACACCCGGTTTACCTAACCCTGTTTTTATTCAAATACCTTTAGACAACACACCCATTTTTCCTCCCTTTGATTCCTTTGGAGACAGGCTAAACCTTCTCAATCAGCCACCACCAGATGGTCTGGGAAATGACACTTTTGCGATCTCTCAAGCTTTTTTGTTAAGTTATCAAAGCCAGATCGATTACAGTGCAAACCTTTATAACTTTGAGGTAAATTATCAGCGTAAACTAGCCGAACCAAATAATTTTCAACCATCTTTATTATTTGGTTTGCGCTACATCAGCGCTCCTGAAAAATTTAATTTAGCCACATTTGGTGCAGCAGCCTTTCCAGAACAAAATTTGGCAGCTTATCCAAGGGGCGATTACAACGTAGAGACTAGAAATAACTTGTTTGGGTTGCAAATTGGCGGTAACGCGAATATTGGAGTCAGCCGTAATTTTAGCGTAGGCTTGCAACTAAAAGCAGGCGTGTTTGCTAACAGCGCACACCAGACAAGTACGATTAGTGCATTTGATTTCGATACAGGAGAATTACTAGAAAGAATTAAAGGCGACCAAGGCGGATGGGGAATATCTCCTGTCTTGGAGGGAAACCTAGCGGCCAACTGGCAGGTTAGCCAGAATATTAGTTTAACTGCTGGTTTTAACTTAGTTTATTTGTATGGGTTAGCATTAGCTCCCAGGCAATTAAGGGATTTTGCAGAAACTGGTGAATTTGGTAGCCTAGATTTAAATGGCGATACCTTTTACTACGGCCCTTCGGTAGGAATAAAAGTTGTTTTCTAATCCCAAATTATGATGAGCGATTCCCATCCAGAACTTCTTCCCCCAGTCAATAGCGATGACTTCCTTCCTCCTATCAGTAAGTGGACGACGCTAGGTGGACTGTTGTTAGTAGGAACTCTAGGAGCGGCAGTCGCTCTAGCCGCCTTTACCAAGTACAATATCACCGTTAAAGCTACTGCCACCGTTCGTCCTTCAGGTGAAGTGCGGATCGTTCAGGCGGCTCATCAAGGAACGATCGAAAGTATTGCAGTCGCAGAAAATCAAGATGTGAAACAGGGAGATATCATCGCTACCATTGACGATTCTCAACTGAAAACCAAAAAAAATCAATTGGCGGGAAATATTCAACAGCATCAGTTACAATTAGCTCAAATTACTGCTCAACTCAATTCGCTCAACAGTCAAATTATGGCTGAAAAGAGGGCGAGCGAACGGTCTGTTGCTTCCGCTCAAGCAGATTTAAGTCTCAATCAAAGAGATTACCAACAACGGCAAGCCACAACGATTGCGGAAGTTCAAGAAGCAGAAGCTAACTTAAAATTAGCCCTGGCAGAATGGCAAAAAGCTGAGGAAGAATTGCAAAAAGAGCAGGCAAATTTACTTTCTGTAGAAGCAAATTTACGTTCAGTTGAAACGAATTTAAAATCAGCTATTACTAAACGCGATCGACATCAGCCTTTAGCCGAATCCGGAGCGATTTCTCTAGATAGATTAGAAGAAACCGAACTAGCTGTTCAACAACAAGAACAAGCTGTGCGGGGGCAAAAAGCAGCCGTCGAAGCCCAAAAAAAAGCGATCGCCGGACAAGTACAAACTATCCAGAAGCAAAAACAAGCCGTAGAAGTAGCCCGATCTCAACTGGAAAAAGTCAAAGCAGCCCTTAATCCCAGCGCAGCATCCGTGACGATCTCTCAAGAGCGAATTGCCCAAGAAAAAGCTAAAGGTGAAGCAACTTTAGCTACCTTACAAAAAGAAAGAGAAACTTTAATACAGCAACAAATAGAAATTCAAAATCAAATCAATCGCGATCGTCAAGAATTTGCCCAAATCGATACCGAACTGCAAAAAACTATCGTTCGCGCCCCCTCTGATGGTAAAATTCTGCAACTTAACCTGCGAAATCCCGGCCAAACCGTGCAATTAGGTGATTCTATCGCCCAAATTACCCCTACTAATGCTTCTATCCTCGTTAAAGCTCGCGTTTATTCCGAAAATATTGGTAAGATCGTCATTGGTCAAAAGTCCCTGATGCGAGTCTCTGCTTATCCTTATCCCGATTACGGCATTCTGGAAGGTACCGTTACTGCCATCTCTCCTGACGTAATTTTCGATCGCAACAACAATGCACCCTATTATGAAGTTACCATTCAGCCACAGCTTACTTATTTAGTAAAAAATGAAAAACAGTATTCCATCGAACTAGGAATGGAAATTACTGCCGATATTGTAACTAAAGAAGATACAGTGCTGAATTTCGTACTGCGAAAGGCAAGATTGTTAACAGATTTGTAGCGATCTTCAAAATACTCATATTCTAATTTACCTCTAACCAAGCAGATAAATCATCCAGACTATTGAAATCTAATAACGCCTCACTTAAATCTTCCAGCACAGATAGCGGTAAGTTGGAAATGCGCTTTCTCTTATCATCAGATAACTCTCCCAAGCGGCGCAACAAAAGACGAATAACCAAATTAGCAGCTTCTTCTTGTCGTCCTTCTTGTCGTCCTTCTTGTCGTCCTTCTTGCCGTCCTTCTTGCCGTCCTTCTTGTTTAGCTTCCCGATATACTCTAGTTTCTTCTAATTGCAGTCCTAGCATTGCTTCCACCTCCCGCCGACCTAAATTTGTAAACTTGTAGACCATAATTGTCGCGATCGTATCTATTATGGCGCGACTTGCTTGTGGTTCGGTAACTTCTTGTTGTGTCCGTGCCAATAAATAGCGTGCTTCCTCTGGCGCTTGTTCTTCCTCTACAATTGTCAGCACCATCAAAGCTATCCCTAACGGTAACTGGCGAATTTGTCCCAGTTCATTCAGGTAAACTCGATGCACTTGCTCAGAGTTTAGCAGCACTTGGTAGGGATGAGTATCACTCTGTTCGATACTGCGTGTGGGATAAATTACTACTGCTTGCCAATTAGAATAACGTTCTCGATTGCGGTAGAAATACAAAAATGCTTCACCGAACAAGCGTTCGTATAACCGTTCATCTTTCTGAAATTGTACTTCGCAGAAATAAATGATACCTGCATTATCGGTATCTGGTGGGAGAAACACCCCATCAATCTCAAATTTTGGTTCTTTGACAGCTACCGAGTCGAAGCGGTAGGCATTGGCATTAGTTGGGGGAGTTGGGAGTAAGTCGAACAGTAAGTTTGGTGACTGTTGGAAAAGTTTGTAAAATATGGAGTCTCGCCGCATGGAAAGGTTGTTGCGGATGGATCGAAATTAATTTTCTCATATTCGGAAACTGAAATGCGATCGCACTTTTACCACTAAAGCGATCGCATTCTGAATCAAAAGGCGATCGTATTTGAAAATTACCCTTTTTTCAATTTAACAATAGTAAGGACACGGCATGATGAGTATTTTAACCATCACCCAAAAATTGCAAATGCCCTTGTCTCTACCAAATCACTGACTGACAATTCCCGACCACTGTACCTTTTTCAAACCATCTCTTCGATAAGAAAAGAAATAGTCTGATTGCTGATAAGTACAATGAGGAGCGATCGCAATTTGTTCGGAACTTATCCCCATCTGTGCTAACTGCAACTCATTCACTTTTCGCACGTCCAACCGCACTTTTCCCGGTTCCGGATCTGGCAATATCGGTGAATTCGGTAACTCTTGCAAAGCCAACAAAATTTCTTCCGGTTTCTCTTTTTCTGGTATAATACTTGCACCAACTTCGATCGCAACATCCACCGAAACTTGGTAAACTGCACCCGCGATCGCAGGCCCCATTGCAATCCGCAAATCATCTAATCGACTACCTCCAGAAAGCAAACGCGCGATCGCAACTGGCACGATCTTCTGCGCCGTACCCCGCCACCCCGCATGAATCGCCGCCACCTGTCCCGTCTTCTCATCCCCAATTAACACCGGCGTACAATCAGCCGTACAAACCCACACAGCTTGCTTCCCTTGTTCGGTCACGATCCCATCTGCCTCTGGAAAGCCATCCACATCCGGCTTTTCCATCTCCCTAGCAATTTCCGCCGCAGACAAAACCGTATTGCCATGTACCTGTTTTACCCGATAAACTTCCGCCTCCCCTTGCAGCACCCCAACTAATTCTGCCGGAGAACGAGGCGAAAACTGTTGAGAAAAAAAACCGTGAGGCCAAGCTTGCAAAAGGCTACAAGTAAGATAAGGCAAACCTTCCCAACTTTGCCACTTCCACAGGTGATTGCTCGATTCGCCAAACCCAAGTTCCGTCGTCTGAGGGGAAATCACGATTAAAAAAAGTAAAACAACTGCCGTTCTATGGTAACCTAACCCTCAATTGTGCTGAATTTTTTAGCCCGCCGTGGAATTCGATCGACAACTGTTTGCCGCAGCCCTGGAATCACTCAGATGCCAAGCCACTGCCAAACAAAAATCAAATAATCCAGATCGAGAAAACGAACAACTAGCATTTTCTCTTCACCTGTTTGAAACCCTCCCCTCCACCAACCAAAAACTGTGGGAATTACTAGATCGAGGGGCAAACTCCGGCACAGTTGTCATCGCCATTGAGCAAAAAACCGGACGCGGACAATGGGGACGCCAATGGCATTCCCCGCCCGGTGGTTTATACTTATCACTGGCGCTTGCGCCCCATCTACCCGCCGAACACGCCCCCCAGCTAACCATCTGCGGAGCATGGGGCATCGGCACCATCCTGCGCGAGTACGACCTACCAGTTTGGTTGAAATGGCCCAATGACATCGTACTTTCAGAGCGCAAATTGGGCGGAATTTTAACAGAAACCAGGGTAAAACAAGGGTGTATTACCAAAGCCGTCGTGGGTGTCGGCATCAACTTAAATAACCCAGTTCCAGAAAACGGCATTAATCTGCAAACCTTTCTTCTCAATAACCCCAGTCCCTTACTTTCATTAGAAATGTTAGCTGCTGTTATTCTCCAGGGATTAGCCTCTGGATACCAGTACTGGCAACAACACGGCATCAATAATCTTTTGCCGTCCT
>CAZJJR010000244.1:0-212 GCA_964546365.1 uncultured bacterium
GAAGCACAACGGGGATGGGACGTGGCAAAAGGCGCGATCGCATCTGGATTATACTCGGTGATCGTTCTCGACGAACTCAACCCCTTATTAGATTTAGGCTTATTACCAGTAGAAGAAGTTATTCACACCCTCAAACACAAACCGGAACATTTAGAAATAATTGCCACCGGGAGAGCAGCACCCCAAGCATTATTAGATATTGCGGATCTTCA
>CAZJJR010000244.1:273-529 GCA_964546365.1 uncultured bacterium
AAATTTATACTGGTGCGGGTAAAGGTAAATCTACCAGTGCTTTGGGTAAAGCATTGCAAGCAATTGGTAGGGGGATCAGTCAAGATAAATCCCATCGAGTCCTGATTTTACAATGGCTTAAAGGCGGCAGCGGTTATACGGAAGATGCGGCGATCGCGGCTTTGCAAGAAAGTTATCCTAATTTAGTAGATCATCAACGATGTGGCGGAGATGCGATCGTCTGGCGCGGACAACAACGAGAAATCGATTACGTAGA
>CAZJJR010000244.1:560-2381 GCA_964546365.1 uncultured bacterium
AGCCATTGCTTCCGGCTTATATAAAACGATCGTTCTCGACGAACTAAATCCCACCGTCGATTTGGAATTACTACCCCAAGAACCGATCGTCCAAGCACTACTCCGCAAACCTCGCGATACCGAAATCATTATTACAGGTCGCTGTCTCAATCCCCCCGCTTATTTCGATCTCGCTACCGTACACTCGGAAATGATTTGTCACAAACATTATGCCGATCGAGGTGTCGAACTAAAAAGGGGAGTCGATTTCTGATCTCATAACCGCAAATATTTTTGTTGGAATGGAACAGGAATTAAGTCACCCCATCTTCAAAGAAAAGGGGTGACTTTTTTTGTCAAATGTCAAGTTACACCGTTATCGGAAAATTAATTAAATTTGGCACTTTCGTGCTTATGGCGATCGTTCAAACTTAATAATTAAGAGAAACCCTTGCCGATTTTACATTTGCGATCGCTCATCTCAAGAAAGCTAATTTTTCCTCGTGACGGGATCGCCAAACTAACTATTGTAGCTGAGAGTTTTTTTGCCTTTGGTGTTTGCGTGCCAAACCAATTCCGCACAAACTAAATGCTAACAAACTACCCACCGTACTGGGTTCTGGTACTGGTCGCACCGACTCGACCAGTACTACTAAATCGTTAAAATCACTATCAGAATTACCATTTACTCGCAAGAGGTCTTCAAAAGCAACGATCATTTCATTATTAGTAAATAAGCCCGGTTGTCTTCCCGGAATTTGAAGAGTTGTTCGATCCTTACCTTGATAAATTACCGCTTGTTGAGATTTGTTTTGATTGCGATGATTTTGCGTATAGAACAGCGTACCATCTTCTCTTTGCAAGTAAAAACCAAAAATGTTGCCAAAGCCTTTATATTCCGCGTAACTGGGAGGTGTCGGATTGGTATTTCCAGGAGAGTAACCTTTAGTTGTAACTGCTATATCACCATTACCTAAAAAGTCAATTTTCGCACCATCCGACACATCATTGTATCCATCAAACAAAAGAGCTTTATCGCCTTTGGAATTGTAAATTCCGAACTTATTACTCGGTGCATATTTAGCAATTTCAAACATGAAAGTCGCTACAGAACCGCTGCTAGCAGTATTTGTAAAGGTTTGATAATTGGTTTGTTCGTTGATCGTGTCAATATTTGGCCCGCTGACAGTTAGAGAATTCAACTTATCTTGCAGAGAATTTCCTGGCCCATCAAAAGAAGTTCCGAAACTTACGGCTTCTGCTGGTAAGGGGGAAAAAATCAGAGTTCCCGCAGCGATCGATCCGACTGCTGCAATAGTAATTAAATGTCTCATATATTCCTCTGCGGATTACCGCTATTCGTTAAAAATCCGACCTAAAAATTTGTATTTTTTGGGCAATATAGAAACTACAAAATATTCAACATCAGTAAAATTAAGTAAATAGATTAACGTTCGGCTTAATAGCTGAATTGTTCGGAATTTTTGTGCGAGTCAATACTTAATTTTTACCGAGATTTTATATTTATTAGCTAAAGTTATATCCGTAATTTCCACTTCCCTCTATCAACCAAATTAGCCCAATCGTATAAAGAATCGCCTTAATTATAGAAAAACTTTACAAATTCTTTAATTAAAAGACCTGTTTTGGTGGCTTTTTTATTGTTTTTGTGAAGTAATGAAGATATTTACTTACGAGAAAATACTTAGAACGCAAAAAGTTGTTACGTAATTTATTAGGGTAATAAATTTAGCTTAATTGGCTTAATAAAAAGCGATCGCGTCCTTGGGTTTTTTTTTTTTTTTTTGCGTTATCTGCGATCGCGATTAACTGTTCTGGAGA
>CAZJJR010000244.1:2404-2934 GCA_964546365.1 uncultured bacterium
GCTACTCCCAAGCTCAAAGTAACGTATTCCTTCACCCAAGAAGCCGCATGAGTTAAGCGTAATGAACGGATTTTTTCTAAAATTGCTTTAGCGATTAGTGCCGCACCCACATCGGTGGTATTAGGTAGAATGACGGCAAATTCTTCCCCGCCATAACGAGCTACTAAATCCACCGGACGCCTCACCACATCGCGGATTGCACTTGCCACCTGTTGCAAGCACAAATCCCCCGCTACGTGACCGTAAGTATCGTTGTAAAGTTTGAAACAATCAACATCGCACAAAATTAGAGATAGAGGCGCTCGATCTGGCAAAAGTCGCTCCCACTCTTGAGCCAAATATTCATCAAAACGACGGCGGTTAGCTAGCTGAGTTAAGCCATCCAGAGAAGCCAATCGTTGTAACTCCTGATTGGCTTTTTCTAACTTTTGATAAAGTTCGGCTTGCTGAATTGCGATCGCTACTTGGGTAGCTAACTGCTTGAGCAAATCAATTTCTAAATCTTGCCATTTCCTAGCATCTCTACAATG
>CAZJJR010000244.1:2960-10156 GCA_964546365.1 uncultured bacterium
AATCCCCATAACTGCTCTCCCTGCAAAATCGGTACAACTCAATTTGCTCTCACCTGCAACTGACTCAGCAAATTAAAGTAGCATTCTTTAATATTAGCATTAAAAATATCTTCAATTCCATTAATTCGACCTTCTTGATAAGGCTGGATCATACTTGCTCCAAAGCAAGGGTCTACTATACTCGTTCCTAATATTGGCGTCCAATCTCCCTCTACTGATTCCACTACTACTACTCCGCTCCAGTCAGGATGAAAACGGTATATAAGCACTCGATCGGTTGCTAAAAATTGCCGCACTTCTGCTACTGTAGTATTGAGAATTTCCATCAAATTTAAAGAGCGGCGAATCCGTTCTGCCATTCTCCCTAAAAGCCGCTCTCTTTCTGCTTGTTGGCGAAGCGATTCCTCTGCTCGCTTTTGTTCGGTAATATCTCGAAAACTCCACACTCTACCAACGATTTTGTCACCGATTTTTTGAGGTTGAGTATATTGCTCGAATATCTTGCCGTTTTTCAACTCTAAAACATCATAGCCTTTGGTTTCCGGTTCGCTTTTACATTCTTTAATTCGATTGATTAAAATTTGGTGATTTATTATTCGATCGAACACGAATTTTAATTTTTGCTTGTTACTTTCCGAATCAATAATATCATTTCTAATTTGCCACATTTCAATAATTTTTTGATTAAAAATAATAATTTTTTTATCGGCGCTAAAAGCTATTATTCCATCATCCGTACATTCCAGAGTAGCTCGTAATAAGGAAAAAGATTTTTCCAATTCTACCGATGAATTTTTAGTTTCGGTAATGTCGGTATAAGCGATCGCCACACCATAACCAGACAAAGGAATAGGAACGGCATTCACATTTAGCCAGGTAATTTTATCGGGTAGCGTTAAAAGCCCCATTTCTACATTTTTAACCAGCTTTTTTTCTCGGAGTGCGATCGCAGAAGCAAATTCGCTAGATGGCATCTTAGTACCATCTTTTCTAACTATTTGCCAGCTATCTTCATCACATCTTTTGGCTAGATGACTCTCTGCATTTATATTTAAAATTTTTTCGGATTCTTGATTTACCTCTATTATATTTCCCACTTCGTCTGTAATAGAAATACCTATGGGAAATATTTCAAACAAAGCTTTGTACTTGGCTTGACTTTCCTTTAAAGCTTTTTCTGCTTTTACGCGATCGGTGATATCTTTACCTGTGGAAACAAAGTGCGTAATTTGACCTTGATGATTTTTAATCGGAGTAATAGTTTTTTCTTCATAAAATAATTCACCATTTTTTTTTCGATTGATAAATTCTGCTCTGAAAACATTGCCAGAAGAAATATTTAACCAAAGTTCTTGATAAAAAATCGATGGATGTTCCCCAGATTTAATAATAGCTGGAGTTTTGCCGATCGCTTCCGCTTTGGTATATCCCGTTAACTTTTCAAAAGCTGAATTGACATACTTTATAATGCCAAATTTATCTGTAATAATGGCGTTATCCGCAGTTTGTTCGACAGCACTAGACAGTATATTCAGCGCTTCTTCTGCTGTTTTGCGCTCTTGAATATCTCGTCCCACTGATTGAAACTCAAGCAAATGACCCTGCTGATTAAAAATTGCCCGATCGTTTCTTTGCTGCCAGCGCGTTTCCCCGTTAGGTAGTACTACTCGATATTCCAGCGTACCAGTCGGATTATTGATATTAAGAGAAGCTATATAATGCTCTACTATTTGTCGATCTTCTAAAGCAATAAAAGATAAAAAATTATGGCCGATTAAATCTTTATTACTAAGACCAAAATAGCGACAAAAAGCCAGATTCACAAAAGAAAGATTACCATTTGGAAAAAATCGGCATATTAGTTCTGTTTGGCTTTCCACAATAGCACGGTAGCGCAGCTGATTTTTATGTAAAGCTGCTTCTGTTTCTTGGCGATGTACTATTTCTTGCTGGAGTTGATAATTGATTTCGCTCAATTCTTTATTTTGCTTTTCTACTAATTTTTCCCAATCAGAGTATTCGTTTCGTAATTTCTCCTCTAATTGTTTGGTTTTCGTAATATCTTGACAAATATAAAGCAATGCTTTTTCGGGAAAATTAATCAATTTTATTTGAATTTGCAAACAGCGTTTAATTCCCGATTTATCGATAATCTCTTTCTCTATAATGTGGATTTTATTTTCTTTTTCTAATTCCCTTAAATCCTCGATTTTTTCTCCTATTAACTGCTCTATATTACCCATTTGTTGCACGTCTCGCCAAGAGTATCCAAAAACCATTTCTACCTTAGGACAAACAAAAACCAGCTTTCCATTTAGGTCGGTTAGGAAAACTATTTCAGAAATATTACTGAGAATAGTTTCATACAATCGCTCGAGTTGTTCTTCTTTTAGTTCTGCATCAACATCTTCGCAAACTATTGCAATACAACTGTTTGCATAATTTTCCGAAACAAATTTAGCATTTACTTCAACTAATATAGTGCTTCTGTCTTTGCAGATCAATCTGCATTTACAACAGGTAACCTGGTATAATGAATTAGAGCAATCGAATTGATTACGTAAATTTACTAATATATTTTGGATGTTACTGAAATCGTTGGGATGAACCAATTGCGAAAAAGGTTTTTTTTCTAATTCTTCAATAGAATAGCCAAGTCTATAGGCTCCAAATAAATTGATGTCTGTGATAACTGTCGTCAAATCTAGAGTGAAGCAAATCAACGGGAGATGATCGTATAAATGGCGATACCAATTTGCCCCTGTTTCAATTTTCTGCATAGTGTTGTCTGGGTGACGACGTTTCGTGAATATGTAATCTAATTAAACTCGTTTGGATTATTTAAAATAAAACCAAGCAAGTTTTGGCCGAATCTTTAAAAAAAGTTCGGTTATTTACTACCAGTTTATAAAAATTTTTCACCCATTCTGGGAGGAAAAAACCCAATGTTTTAATTATTGATAGCTTAAGTAATAATTTCTATGTTTGGGTTTATTTTTTATCATTACATATCTCAATGAAAAGTAACTTACAAACTCCGCATTTGTAAAGGAAAATTAAAATAATTAAATATTAATTAATTTAAAAACCGCAAATTGGTTTTTGCTAGCAAAGTATTCAACCACGATCATGCGCTAGCACCGCGTACTAAAATCACGGTACAATGGCAGCCGCGAGCGATTGCCTCTGGAATATTTCCTTTAATTGCCTGCTGTAACATCCCCTCCCGACTGGCGCCTAAAACTATCACATCACATCCATCCTTCTCGGCGATATCGATGACTGCTTCCGGTACGGAACTACTGCAAACTGGTTTGGCAATTACCGGGCAACTTATTTTACGATTGAGAAACTGAGCGGCTTTTTCTAAACTTTTCGTATTAGGTAAATTTTTGGATGGTAGAAAAACTTGCGTTAAATGAATTTCGCCTCGATCGCTCAGAGTCACCAAAGCAGGTAATAGTTCCACTGCTTGTCGAGCATTCGGTCCACCAGCCATCGGTAGCAACCAACGATTCCATTTTCCTTTGCCATTTGGAGAAACTCGATCGTTATTAGGTAACGGCAAACGATCGCGATCGAATGCGGGATTACCTAATTTTACCAACACCACTTCACAAGCGGCTTGGCGAATTACCGTATCTACTACGTTGCCAAAAATGCGGCCAGGGGTAGATGGCGACCCATTCCAACCCATCACGATTAAATCCACGCGATCCTGTTCGATCGTTTCTAAAATAGCCTGCGCTACATCATGGGCTACTCGCACTTGAGTGTGAACTGGTAATCCCATTTGGCGTCCTAAAATTTCTGCTTGACGCAGTAAGCGGCGACTTTTGGCAGTTCTCACCGGTGCTTCCGATGGCGAAACGTGTCGCGATACTAACATAATTTGCAGGCAGTCTAATTCGTAATCTCGCTCGCGAGCAATCGCGCCTGCTAGTTGTAACAAAGATGATGCCGTTTGAGGATTTGCTAAAGTCACCAGCAAACGCCCTTTTCCCACCGATGGCGATCGAGTTTGATAAACTACATAAGATTGTTCCGGTTGAGAACCAACACCTCTGCCATCTAGTTGGTCTGCTTCTGCCCGAATAATATCCCCGCGAGTAATAATCCCGATTAATTTTTTCCCTTCCATTACGGGTAAACGGCTGAGTTGATAGCGATTTAGTAAATACAAAACATCTGCCAAAGAAGCAAGAGAGTTAACTGTTATCGGCTGGGGAGTCATGATTTTTGATAGCGGTGCATCCCCAGACAGATTAAGTTGACTCATTTTTGCCAAATCCGTTTGGGTAACTATTCCAACTAACTTAGCTTGTTCTACTACTGGAAAACCGCGATGATGGGAACGAGAAAAAGCTTGGATCGCTTCATCTAGGGTCATTTGACTGGTGAGAGTTTCTACTCGTTGTTGCATTACATCTTGAGCTTTTAGCCGTGCTAAAATCCCTTCTTTTGGCTGTTCTTTTTCTAAAAAAATACCGTTCCATTCTAATAGGCGATCGTAAAGCGATCGGGGTGCTACCAATTCGGCAACTAAATAAGAAGTAACCGAACCGATCATCAAAGGCAGTACCAAATTAAAATCGGTAATCATTTCAAACACGATCACGATCGCCGTGATCGGTACTTTGGAAACCGCGCTGAAAAATGCCCCCATTCCTACTAAAGCGTAAGTAATCGGTGCTCCCGATCCCAACATATTACTTGCAAACAGTCCTACCAAGTGGCCCAAAGCCGAACCCAAAATTAAGGAGGGTGCAAACAACCCTCCCGGTGCGCCAGAACCAAAAGCAATAATCGTTAAAATAAACTGAGCTAAAAACGCGATCGTCGCTACTTGCCAACTTGCATCACCGTTGAGCAAAAACTCTCGCAATCCCGTATTATCCCGAAAGTAATTTGGCAGAATAGCAATTGCCGTTCCAGAAATCAAACCAGCTAATCCTACCCGAAATGGCAAACTCAAACGAAGAGTTTTTCGATAAAAGTTCAAACTAACAAAAATACCTTGACAGAAAATCGCACCCAATAATCCAGCTAATACCCCCAGTAACATATAGTAGGGAATTTCCGGCATCGAAAAGCTAATTTTGAAAGTAGCGGACTTCAGATCGGGGCCAAAAACTTGATAAGAATTGAGATCGAAACTGCCACCACCCAAAATTCGGGAAACCACCGCACCGATGAAGGAAGCCAAAATAGCCGTGCCAAGGGTAAAGCCAGAAACATCGTGTAACAGTTCTTCCGCGACAAATAAAACTCCTGCAATCGGCGCATTAAAAGCAGCCGCTAACCCCGCGCCAGCACCAGCGGCAATCATCTGGCGGCGGTGTTCCGGAGAAGTGGGAAACCACTTACTGAGTTGGGACGCCAAAGCTGCCCCGATCTGTACGGTTGGCCCTTGTCGCCCCACGGTTAGTCCAGAACCGATCGCGATCGTACTGCTAATCAACTTAACGACCGCCACCCGCCAGGAAAGTTCGATCGGCACTCCCGCCAGTGCCGCTTTCAGATTTGGAATACCCGAACCTGTCGCCTCTGGTGCAAAACGTTCTACTAACCAACCAGCAATAAAACCAAACCCAAATCCGATCGCCGGTAGTATCCAGATCGGTGAATAGTAATTGGAAAAATATACTCGCCAACCACCAACCCATCCCACTCCCACTTTCAGAAATACGGATGCTAAAGCTGCGACTAAACCGATCAAACAAGCTTCTGCAATTGCTAGACGACGAGTAGGTCGCCAAATTTGTCGTACCTTACTCGGTATAAAAGTTTGCCACATATTGGATAGCGGCTAGTGGAAAAACGTACCTACTAAATAAATAAGGAAGCATTGCCGGAGAAAAAGTTGCCTTTTCCTGGAACTGCATTAAACTAAGCCTGCAATGCTTCGTTTATGGTAATTCAAAATTTCAATGACTTTTACCAGTGACTGATAACCCTTCCACAATTAGAGAAGGAGTATAGCAACTGCCGTTCCAGTCTGCATCTCCTCCCAAGGCAACCACTTGCTTGAGAGCGGTGTAAACGTTGCCAGCTACCATCGTATCTTTGACTCGCCCGACGATTTGGCCGTTTAATACCCGGTAACCCAAATCCACGTTGATGGAAAATTCCCCAGAAATTCCGGCACTTCCCCCCAGCATTTGATCTACTACTAATCCGTTCTCCATCTGAGCGATCAGATCGAGCATCGATCCAGAACCGGGCTGAATTAGTAAATTAAATAAACCAGGGGTGGGATAGCTACCGAGTCCGGGGCGAAATCCATTGCCAGTAGTACCGCTGCCCAAACGCCTACCAGTGGTGGTGTCTGTATAAAAAAGTTGCAACACGCCGTTTTTAATAAATGTGAGAGGACGAGTTTGGGTGCCTTCATCATCGAAGGGGCAACTAAATGGCCCTTGGTCTGGTTGCTGTTCGAGGGTTAGTTCTGCGGCGATCACTTTCGTACCCAAGCGATCGCTCCACGGCGAAGAACCTTCCAACACTAGTTTCCCATTTAAGGCAACTTGCAGCGTCCCCCACAACATATCAGCAGCTTTGGCAGTAAATAAAACCGGTACGCGACCGATCGGAGGAGAAAAGTTATCCTTCGCCCAATCCAACCGTTGTATAATTTGGTCTGCTAATGCTACCGGATCGAGTCGGTCTCGTTCCGTTAAACCATCCGACACGCTTAAAAAATCATCGCCTCTTACCCATTCCGCTCCTACGTAGCAGCTAAGAGTAGTGTCAGTATGGCTACAATCTAATCCTCTAGAATTGATTAAGCGAGTACTCTCGATTTCGCATTCCCACTCAGCACTGACCAAAACTTCCGGATAGGCGTCGCGAATCAGCCCGATCGCTTGTTTTCCCCAAATTACCAACTGTTCTACTGGTACTGCTTTTCCCACATCTGGATAAGAAGTCGTAGAAGCACTCACCAGTTCTACTGGTTCGGGTTCGTTGAGGTGCGAAAGCGCGATCGCCCGCTCTACCAAAGCTAATGGTTCCACCGAGCCGTAGGCGACTGCCAATCCCGGACGACCGTTTTTCCACAGGCGCAATGCCGTCCCCACCGCTTGGGCGCTTTCGAGTTGTTTGAGGCGATTTGCCTCAAAAAACACGGGTTTGGACAGCGATCGCGACTGATAGACTTCAGCTGCTTCTGCACCGCTTCTGGCGGCTACCTCTAG
>CAZJJR010000245.1:0-5162 GCA_964546365.1 uncultured bacterium
TGACTCCTGAATTCTGACTCCTAAATTCTGACTCCTGAATTCTGACTTCTGAATTCTGACTCCTGAATTTTAGCTCCTGACAACTGAAAACTGCGAGACTTGGGACGCCCTACCCCAGATGTAAAAGCGTAACTTTGGGTAAGCAGCCACAACCATAATCCGGGATATCGTTTTTCTAGCCAAGGCTGTTGATGTTTTAACCAATTAGGAAACCAACCTGCCAGTAGCCAACTGACGATCGCGCCGATCGTAAAATCGAGATAACTACCCAACCAACGAAAAATATCTTTAGCACCTGCTAAGTCCCAAATCCAAAGTAGCAAAGCCGGGTTGATTTTGGCAGCTTTGAGGGCTAGGCGATTAAAAGTCAGCCAATCAGTGCGATCCTTAATAAAAGTTTCTGCCACTTGGGGAGACCCGGTTGCCAAAATCCCAAAAAAGGTATTTAGCATAGAATTGATTCGGGCTGGCGGAATATGGCGTCCGGTCGGAACCATCATCCCTTTTGAGAATAACCAAGTAACCGCGACGTTACTTTGATAAGGACGAATTTGATTCAAATGCTTTGCACTCAAGAGGTCATGTTTGAGTGCGGTATCCAAAAGTTCGGTCAATCGTCCCAAATTGCGAACTAGGGAACCAAAGCCTGTAAAAATTAAGGGAGATTGCAGAGAGGCAGCATCACCGATCGCAATTAGTCTGTCATATGCCACCGCGCGATCGCTACTCCCCACGCTAAAATGTCCCGGAATATAACCAAAAGTCGGCTTCTTCCACACCAGTTCATCCATATCGCAACGGCGATATTCTGGCAAAATAGTGAAAAAATCCTCATACATTTCTAGCAGAGAACCGGGATTTTGCTTATTTACCTGATGGTAATGAAACAAATAAATCGTGATGTCATCCCCTTCAGCGGGAAATAACTCCCAAATCAACTGGCGTCCTCGCGAAACATCCCCATGACTGTAGAGAACATCCCCATATTGAACATCCCATACCCCCCGCTCAAATCCGCTCAGTACCGCCCCCACCGTCGGACAAACGCTGTCAAAAGCGCGACCGCCATTCAACTGCCAAGAAATGGGAGAAGCGGTTCCCATCGCATCCACTAGTAATCTACCAGTCGCTTTTCGCTCTGCGCGATCGGGCAAATACTGAGTTGTAATAGTTACTTTTGTTTTGCCAATGTCCGCCCTGATGAATTCCGTTTCATCCCAAATCTCTCCTCCGGCTGCTCGCAGTTTTTCCCCGCAGACCTGCAATAATTTCTCAGCATCCAAACCTACATTTAATACTGTGGGTGTATGTAAAACCGGTGCTTTTAAGTGGGATGGATTATTGCTGTCAAAAAATTTACTAAATCCGTCAACATATTCTCTGGCAATCACGCTTTCAAACTCATCAGGTGTAAACAAACCCAAATCGATTAAGCTTTGAAACTCGCTGCGAGAAATATTCCACTCCCGATTCATCCTGCCAAAAGGCAATCTTTCCACCAGTAGCACTCGATAACCCAATTGAGCCATCACTGCGGCGTGAATGACCCCCAACGCGCCACCGATGTATATTAAGTCGTAAGCATGAGAAGATGAGAGAGTAAGGTTTTCTTCATTCTCACCCTCATCGATCGGGAACACGACCTGCTTTGGTTGCTGGGGGTTGCGAACGCCTTCCCGCCAACGTTGTTCCCACCAATAAACCCGCTTCAGGTCATATTCGCCATTGGGCATTTTTTGGAAAAAACGTACCGTTTGCGGGTAATCCGGCGCTAGTGCTTCAAAGATAGACTGGTGGGATAAGTCGATCGCAGGTGGTTCCGGATAGTGGTAAGGAAACTGCTGGCGAATTTCGGCACTCAGCTTTTGCAAGATTTGCTTCTCTGACGCGATCGGTTTCTCTTCCCAGCGAAATACCTTTAAATAGGTAGTCCGCTGCACCGACCAAACAAATGCAGAAATTTCTGGAAAGTTTGTCGCATGGTTTGTAGTATTGGATGACTTCACTACAAAGCCATCTGGAGTAACGATCTTTTCGCCGTAGCCCGGATTGAATTTTTCTTGTAACCAAGTCCGCACGGCTCCTATATCCGGGGTAGGAACTTCTAAATAAAGGATTTCTTTCATTTTGACGATCTTTGTGTGATTTAAGCTACATAAAAAGGCAGAGTTGACCGATGCTCAAAATACGGTAAACTTCCGGATACTAAACAATGTCTTAAAAAACTTTACAACTTTCTCATTTTTCTGAAGCTAGGAGATTCTTTTTTTAAAAGGCCATGATTTATCAGATTCCAGCCAGCCCACAAGAAGTGGCAGCTTTACGACAAAAACCTGTTGATGAAGAATTAGTAGCCGCTGCGATCGCAGGCGTGATCGGCATCTCTCGTTCCCAAGGCAAATCTTTAGACCAGTTAACTGCCGAATTGTTAGCAGATGACAACTTACTGGACTTAGAACAACGCCGTTGGCTCAAAGATGTAGTCGCTCACGCTTGGGAAAAGCTAGCTTAGCTGCGAGCGATTAGGGAAAGGGATGAATTCTGAATTCTCCGAGTCAAAAGTCACAAATTTTCCTTTCCCCTTTCCCCCTGCCCCCCTGCCCCCCTGCTCCCCTGCCCCCTCCGTCTTCCCTTTAAACCATGCCTTTTCAACCCCTGCGTCAACTTAGCCAGCGAATCGTCCACTTTTGGCAGCAAAATATCAGTTCCAAACTGCTGCCTTTGCTGTCCACCATTCGGATTGTGGGATTAGCGATAGCTGGGTTGTCAATATGGGGATTTGCTGCCATTGCAGAGGATGTTTTAGAAAAAGAAACTAATACCCTCGACACTGCTATTTTACTGGGCATTAGAACCTTGCATACTCCTCTGGGCGATCGAATGGCGATCGCGGTGACTTTTTTGGGAGAGCCAACAGTGTTGCTGGTAATTTGTTTCGCGATCGGAATTGGTTTGCTAATTAATCACAGAAGAGCGCAAGCAACCACTTTAGCGATCGCTGCCATAGGCGCGGTTGTTCTCAATTATTTGCTCAAAGACTTGTTTGCTCGCGCTAGACCTGCTCTGTGGGAAAGGATCGTCGATGTCGGTTCCTACAGCTTTCCCAGCGGTCATGCGATGATTTCTTTGGTAGTTTATGGCACGATCGGCTATTTGCTGGCAATTCTATTTCGTCGCTGGCAGAAATTGATTTTATTATTGACAATTCTATTAATTATTGCGATTGGTTTTACTCGCCTCTATTTGGGAGTTCACTGGCCTACTGATGTAGTAGCTGGATATGCAGCGGGATTAGTTTGGTTAGTTACCTGTATTCTCAGTTTGGAAGTTTGGCGGCAACGAAATTCCTTTGGCAGCATAGCCGAACCCAATTCCGAACACAGCAAATGAGAAAATTAAGCCTCGTTTTCCCATCTTTTAAAGACTCTCAAAACCAAAATACATAAAAAAGTGCCAACTAAACTCAGTTGCCACAATCCACAACCAGCCGCTACGCCCAAAGCTGCTGAAACCCAAATTGCCGCAGCAGAAGTAAGCCCGCGTATCCGAATTGCCCCAGATTTCGATTGCCCTTCCCTTAAAATCTCTCCACCACCCAAAAAGCCAATCCCGGTGGTGATACCCTGAATTACCCGGCTGATACTGTCGGCATCTGGTTGCGAACTTTTTAGTTCGATCGCGATTAATACAAAAACAGCTGCGCCAAAACTAACCAGCATATGAGTTCTAAAGCCAGCTGGTTTGTGCCTCAATTCTCGTTCCCAGCCAATTACCCCTCCTACCAGTAAAGATAGGCTGAGGCGAAAAATTAAATTAATCCAATAGTTGTTAAACATCACGCTATTATATATAGCCATTTTATTTGAGTAATTAACCCCTCCCAACCCTCCCCTTACCAAGGAGGGTTGGGAGGGGTCTAGTTGTTCGCAATTCATTTAGGATTGCTATATATAACTGATATAACAAACATCCAAAATAAAAAAGGCGAGGTTTTCCCCGCCAAAATAGTAGGTGGTAGATAAACCACTAACTATTATTAAATATTGTCTTTGAAGCTAAAGGGCATCTAATTTAGATATTTTTAGCGTTAGAGAAAAACTGCCAATTTTTCTCCCCATCAGCCAAAATATCCGAATTAAATACTCCCGCAGCTTACCTTTTTTACTTTGTTTCCATCTCCAAGGGGTAAAATTCCCTAGTATCCGGCGAATATTCCCAAGCAATACCTTCCGGGTCTCTACTACGACTCCATTCAGAAAAATCCGATTGGTCTCTTCGTTTCATCACCGTACTGGAGTGAACGTCGAGTCTCCTGGCGAGTTCCGACTGGATGAGAGATTGCAGAATTCTGTGAGTTTTCGGCAAAGGTTCGTCTGAGGTTTCCCTCTTCTCAGGTAATGGTTCGGAAGGTTCTTCCGCTACCTGAGTTGCCGCTATTCGATCGTTCTGAGGTAACTCGTCTAGATGGGCTGAGAAAGCTTCTATCGCTTTACCAGTAGACAATTCGTTAATTTTCCTTTCCAAGCGATCGATCGCAATACCATCACTACTAGGGCTAACGGTGGCGGTTTCCCGCTCTTGCCTTTCTAGTTCTTGGTCTGGGGCACTGTCATCAAATATGACACCAAGAGTATTAGCGGTAATAAAGTAATACGCCGTACCTTTATCTTCATACTCCAGAAGTCTGGCCCCAAATTCATCCGCTTTTCGATCTAAATACCGTTTTGCTGCCGTTCCAGACAGATTTGCTTTGATTGACAAATCTAGTGGAGTAACGCAGCCTCGATTGTCATCGATCAGCTGGTGGAAGATCGGGTCAATTTGTTGGCTCCATTGTTGCCATTGATAGCGCTGCCAAACGCTAATCGTTCCGCCTAGCAAAACCAGTAGCAAAACTGCTGGCCAAGCTTTGAACAGAATGACGAGGGCAAGCGCTATGGGGATAATCAGTATGAGAACGCCTGTGGCGCTGTTATCTATTGCTTTTCCAGCCATGTCTTTTGTTGCAATTTCACTTCATGGCAAATGACTCAATCTTAATCTTTGCAAACTTTGGGATCACAATTGCAAAGGATGAAGGATGAAGTGTGAAGTATGAAGTATGAAGTTAGAGTTAAGTAGGTAGGTGCGAAAAAACGAAGGTAGATTTGTAGGGGCGGGTT
>CAZJJR010000245.1:5178-10120 GCA_964546365.1 uncultured bacterium
CCGTTTTACTCGCTTATCTTACCCGCCCCGCCCATATGCGTTTATCTATGGCATCCTACTTAACAAATTTTCCCTAATCCCTAGCCTCTTTCCTCGCCCTCTTTTGCTTCACTAGAAATGCGAGAAACGCTCCAAATATCAGTCCAGCACCCTGTACTCCATAAGCTATGCCTTCTGAATTCGCGCCGCCTGGGATGTTTAAGCTACCGATACCGTAAAACATCTGTTGTACGAACCACCAAATTAGATAAAATATGGCTGGCAACTGGATGGGGATAAATACGATCGCTAAAGGCAAAATGGTATCGATTTTTGCTTTGGGAAAGAAGACCGGGTACGCACCCAAGACGCACGCGATCGCATTATTTGCCCCCACTACAGGTATCGCCTGCGCGGGTTGAACTAACACTTGTAAAATACCCGTCACGATTCCACCAAGCAGGTAAAACCCTAGATAGCGCCCGTGACCCAGCAATTCTTCTACTCGCCGTCCGAATACCGATAAAAAGATCAGATTGCCCAAAATCTGGCTAAAGCTGGCGTGGAGAAACATCGCAGACAGCAGAGAACTGGAAAAAACTATGGCTGCGACGATCGCGGCTGGATTTCCAGTGATAATACTTGCGATCGGCGTACTAATCTTTACCGGAATTAAACCCAAGCTTTGCACGAAATTACCGAGTTCTCCCGTAAATTCCAGCCTGATTTCCCATAAAAACAAAGCAATATTAAGACCAATTAATAAATAATTGACAATTGGCTGGCTACGGCTGGGAACTCGATCGGCAATGGGAATCATCGGAAATTCGTTTAAAATATTTTACTCTAGTTGCTCGAATAAATCTGCCAGAATAGTATTAGAAACCAAAAATCCTTCCGGATCTGTTAAACTTAACTTCCCTTGGTAAGGTATGCGATCGCGATTTTCGACTTTCCAATTAAACTCGTTGATATCGACAACTTTTACTAGACCTTGCTGATAATAAATTTGCAAACACCGCCAGATTTTATACAAATTTTCTTTGCCAAAATTATCAAGTAAAACAGTTAAGTCTAACCCTTCCTCTAAACGTAGCCCTAACATCAAAGTTTCTAACAAAATATCATTTGATGACACTGGCTCGCACTCTATTTTAGCTCCCGATATTACCCATTCATAATATTCCCTTCGGGTGCGAGGTCTAGTAAACCGCCGCCCGCTAACGTAACTCGCCGCACCCATACCAAAACCATAATAGGATTGATTTTGCCAATAAACTCGATTATGGCGGCATTGATGACCTGGTTGGGCATAATTAGAAATTTCGTAATGTTGATAGCCTGCATTCGTCAGCACTTTTTGAGCTAGCTTGTACATTTGCACGGTTGTTTCATCAGTCGGTAAAGGTTGAGAACCTGGTTTAAATTGACGACCGAAAGGAGTCATCGGTTCAATAGTTAAATCATAGACGGAAATATGAGTTGTCGAAAGCGCAACTGCTGTCTCTAAGGAAGTTTGCCATTGTGATAAAGTTTGATTTGGTAATCCAGAAATTAAATCCAAACTGAATTCTGGAAAATCTACTTGATGAATTAATTCTACTGCGGCGAAAATATCCGATACAGTATGAGAACGTCCGCAAATTTTTAATAATTCATCCTGGAATGCTTGCACTCCTACGCTAATTCGATTGATTCCAACATTTCGATATCCTTTTAAGCGCCCCAAATCAAAAGTACCCGGGTCGATTTCCATTGAAATTTCCGCATTTGTTGCAATGCCAAATTTTTTTTCTATTCCCGCTAACAAGAGATCTACCTGTTCTACTGATAACAGGGAAGGAGTACCGCCTCCAAAAAAAACTGTTTGTAGGGGTTTTCCCAAATTAGGAGTAATTTCGATTTCCTGACTGAGCATTTCTACATACTGCTCGATCGCGCCAGATGTCTCGCCGCGAATTTTATCTCCTACTACGGAAATAGGAAAGTCGCAATAATAACACCGTCTCCGACAAAAAGGGATGTGTATGTAGGCCGATGTGGGAATGGTAAAATTGGTAATCTGTGGCTTTTGTATTGGTAAATTGTCAGTTGTAGCTGGGGTTTTCATCATATTTTTCAGAACCAACAAAAATATTTCAATATCAAATTTGTCGCAAAAACTCAAAATAACGAAGCAATACTTAAAATAATTATTAACACTTGTAAAGTTAATCAATTAAACTTAAAACAATCAACTGAAAGGCTGAAATGACAAAGTTTTCATAGAAGTAATCCGCTGGAGAGAAGCCAAGAGTTTGGAAGATATAATAGAACCTGAGAAAACACAACTTCTCTTTTTTTATTGCCAATCTTTCTTTATCCCTGAGAGTTCAGGCAAATCCCATCTATTAGCTTAAAACAATGCTTGACGCAATCATTATTATATTATTCATCGTAGCTACGGCGGGGATCGGGTTTGGTAGCATTGACTTGTTACCGAAGACGGTGTTAGACCAGGTAACTAATCTGGAAGGTTTGCGGTTCGTACTGGCGGCTTTTGGTGCGATTATTGGTGGCGCGATCGGCTTGAGCGTTCAAACTACCTATCGTCGTGTAGAAAGACGATTTCGGGAAATGCCGATCGATGTCTTGCTGACTCGTGCGGTGGGACTGGTGATCGGCTTATTGGTGGCCAACTTGATGTTAGCACCCATTTTCTTGCTGCCAATTCCGAGCGATTTTAGCTTCATCAAGCCATTGGTAGCAATTTTGGGCAGCATAATGTTAGGTTTTTCCGGCATTAACTTGGCAGATATTCACGGACGCAGTTTTTTGCGGTTGATCAATCCTCACAGCGTAGAAACTCTGTTGGTAGCTGAAGGTACTCTCAAACCTGCCTCTACTAAGGTTTTGGATACCAGTTGCATTATCGACGGACGAATTGAAGAATTGCTGGATACTGGTTTCGTCGAAGGGCAAATTCTCGTACCTCAGTTCGTTTTGCGGGAGTTACAGCAAGTTGCGGATGCTTCCAACGATCAAAAACGGGTGCGAGGTCGTCGCGGTTTGGATATCCTGAATCGAATGAAGACTAGTTATTCGGAACGGATCGTGATTCACTCTGCCGATTACGAGGATATTCCGACTGTGGATGCCAAGTTAGTTCATTTGGCGCAGGAAATCAACGGTACGCTGTTAACTAACGATTACAACCTGAGTAAAGTCGCTAGTTTACAGAAAGTACCCGTACTCAATATTAATGACTTGGCTCATGCGGTTCGTCCTTCTTATCTACCGGGTGACACGATTGATTTGAAAATTCTTAAGGAAGGAAAAGAACCCAGCCAAGGTATTGGCTATCTTGATGATGGTACTTTGGTGGTGGTGGAAGAAGGCAACCGATATGTGGGTAGCGAACTGCGAGTAGTTGTAACTTCCGCTTTGCAAACTTCCGCTGGGAGGATGATTTTTGCCCGCCCCCAGGCCGCTGAAGGGGTGAAGGTATGAAAAAAAGGCTAAAGGCAAAAGTCTAAAGTCTAAAGTAAATGGTTGTTTCTTTTGACTTTAGACTTTTCACTTTAGGCTTTTCACGAGTCGCTTTGCAAAATAGTTTTGGAGACAATGCGAGTTTTTTTGCGATCGGCTTCTGAGAGTTCTTCCCCTGATTGGAGACGGGTGGCATTGATTTGCAATACGGTGGCGGCGCTTTTATCTCCCATTTGGAGTGCGGTTTTGGCGGCGGTTTGCAGCATGGTGGCTGCGCCAGAACGATCGCCTTGTTGCAATTTGGTTTCGGCAATTTGAGTTTGGCGATATTTTGCCAAAGCCAAAATCGAATTTTGTACTTCTGGGTTAATATTTGGTTGGTAATTGCGCTGGAAGTTTGCCTCGACGGAAATTACTTCGGAAAGTAACTTTTCTTTGCCTTGGGCCGGATCGTCGTAGCGAACTTGGAGACGGACGACTGTCTGCATTCCTTCCGGCATTTGACCTACGTACAGGTTAGCCAAAATCACCCGTTCTTGTTCGGTCATCAAATCTCCCAAACGCACTACCCAGCGATTGTTTTCTGGTTGTACTGGTAGTTCGATCGTATCTGGGGAAACTTGCGCGACTGGTTTGAGTTCTGCTAAACGTACTTTTGGCAATAAATCGAATAAAAGGTAAGCGTTAGTCAGTCCGACTGATTGCATCCGTTTAAATAAGCGACTAAATTCTTCTACTGCCTGATCGGGACGTTCGATATAAGATAGAGTACCGCCTCCAGCATCGGCAATTTGTTCTAAAATATCCTGGTTCCAGTGAGCGCCAAATCCTAAAGTATTTACTGTCAAATTGTATCCAGCAGCTAAATGAGCTAATTTGAGGCATTTCTCATTGCTGCCGTGTTCGTTTTCTCCATCAGTGAGCAAAAAAGCGTAGGAAACGGTATCTTTTTTACCTTTAGCCATTTCTTCGATACCGAGTTTGAGTCCTTCATCGATCGAAGTGCCACCATCTGCCCTTAATTGACTAATTTGCCGTTTGATGCTGTTAGGATCGTCGATCGTTTGATTGGGAACTAAGACTTTAGCTCGGTGATCGAAGGCTACTACGGAAAGACGATCGCCTGGGTTAAGTTTTTCTACTAATTTGCCAGCCGCTTGTTTAACAGTTTCTAACGGTCGCCCCCCCATCGAGCCACTGCGATCCAAAATCAAACATAAGTTGAGGGGGATGTTTTCTATAAGTTCCCCAGGAGTAGCAGAAATGGAAACCTGTAGTTGTCGCTGACTGCTGGGTTGATTGGCATCTATGTTTTTATCGTTCAGTATAGGTTGCAAATTAACTTTCATAATCAAAAATCCTCTATAGCCAAAAAGATATACTATTTATCTCACGACCAAACAATAGCTTTCCGCGATCGCAACCAGCATAGGCCAATCAGTGATAGAGTTCTTCCGCCACAGGTGTGGAAATCCGTGCATTTGTGGCTACAACC
>CAZJJR010000246.1:0-244 GCA_964546365.1 uncultured bacterium
CATTGCCCTATGGCACAAAAAGCAGGCCAACCAATAGGTTCGGCGAGAGGCGTTCGATCCGAGCCAAACACTTTCAGTTTAGCTTGGATTTTCTCTATCCAATTTTCGCTTAAGCTTAAGTGATTAGTCCACTGTCAAAATGTTTGTTTACTAACATACCGCAGGTAAATTTTAGATTGGTTGAGGGTTAGAGTGACAAACATCTGACTTTGCTAGTTTTTAAGGAATTTAATCATTAAAAATG
>CAZJJR010000246.1:295-1633 GCA_964546365.1 uncultured bacterium
AATAAAGTACTGGTTAAACCTATATATTGATCGCTGATACTGGTGAGGTCTGTCAAGCCTGTTTCGCAAGTAAAAAGAGTGACAAGGCGGCATGGCGGCATTGGGTAAAGTCGCGCTTGAAGAGATCTTTTAAAGGGAAGTATTTTTGTAGGTTGATAGTGTGGCTTTTTCTTTTGCATCTGTCAGGAGAAGGAAAGGCTGTCAGGGATTGATAAATTTTTTTGACAAATAGCCTTTTCCTCTAGGGCTGCGATCCTTTCTCCTGACGATAACGTTTTGGAGTAGTTTGCAATACTCGGCGAAAGACAGCACTCATGTGGCTCTGATTGCCAAATCCTGCTTCTATTGCAACTTCAGCTAGCGATCGCGCTGGCTGCTGCAAAAGTTGTTGTGCCAGTTCTACCCGACATCGCAATACGTATTGATAGGGGGATAATCCCGTTGTTGCTTTGAATGCGCGGGCAAAATGGTAGGGGCTAAATCCCACCGTTGTGGCAAGATCGTTGAGGCTCAATGTCTGCGATACATTGGTTCGGATATAGTCCAGGCTGGTTTTCAACAGCTTAGGTTCGAGAAATTCTGGCGGACGTTTGAAACGTTTAGAGAGGGTTGAGTGGCGATAGATGATTTGTCCCAATACTGCGGTGACTATAGATTCTAGGTAGAATGCACCCCCCACTTGTCCGTTGCTGACTCCTGCATGGCTGTGGCTGCACTCAATCCCCAGTGAGTTTTCGGGATCTGTCCCGGCAATAATTCTACGGGTTGCCCATCCGCCACCGTACTAGATAAGAATTTTGGCGAGTACCCAAATACTACAAAGCAGGAGGCATCTTCGATCGATCGATAAGTGCTACCTTGCGGTATGATGTCGAATCCTCCCGGTACTGCTTGGTAGGGTTGTAAGCGATCGCTATCAAAGGCAGCTACTCCACTAGTAATGCCAAAACTGGTGACGACAAGGTTGAGGGGCGATCGCAAATTTACTTCCAGATGTCCGGGTGGAATGATTGCCACCATATATTCTGGCGTTTCCAGCCAATGTCCCCATTGCGGTAAGGTTGACTGTGGTGGCCCATTCAAAGGAATCTTGCGATCGGTAGGATTAAAGAAAAACTCTTGCCAAGGATTCATGAACGGCTGTGTGGGATGATTTGTTGATTGTCTCAAAAAGCTTTTAGTTAAGTCCGCAAGAATTAAAAAGACTGTTCTGGTCTAAATCGATTAACCTCAACACAGAAAATTGACTGTTTAATCGATCGATGTCCGCACTGATTCCCATCTCAACCTTTTTCATTGGCTGTCATGGATTACTGGCTCTGGGTTTATCCTATCAGG
>CAZJJR010000246.1:1711-10092 GCA_964546365.1 uncultured bacterium
GAAAGATCCTAATGCTTGGGCTGCTTTTGTGGAGAAACTGACGCAACAAACTGTGGTTACGAAAGAAGCAGATGATGGCGCGTTGCAGCGAACGATGCGATCGCACGGCAATTTTATCGAGTATGTTCCGATCGGTTTATTGTTTCTAGTTGCTCTGGAATTGATGCAAGCTCCAACTCCGTTGATTTGGATGTTGGGCGCGATGTTAATTGTGGCACGAATTGCCCATGCTTGGGGGCTGATGCAAACTTATGGGCCTTCGCCTGGACGCGCGATCGGCTTTTTCGGTACTTGGCTGGTTTACATCATCGGTAGCGTGGCGTGTCTGTACTATAGCGTGCAGCAATTTTGATATTTGACTAATTCATTTGACCGGAAAAAAAGGGTTTCAAGCCTCCCTTTCAAAGGGAATTATCAAAGAAATTCTCGCTTATTTCAATCTCCGCCCGATCGTTGCCCAGCCAATCCAAAATCTAAAATCTAAAATCTAAAATCGAATGACTGAACTATCACGATGTTAAGAGCAATTGACACTGACCTTTGGGTTGCCGAGCAACCATTAAAGTATTTTGGGTTAGAAGTTGGTACGAGAATGACGGTAATCCGTTTAATTAATGGCAAATTAATGGTTATTTCACCAATCTATACCCAAGAAAAAATAATCCATCAATTGAATCAATTGGGAAAGGTAAGTTACATCGTTGCTCCCAATTTATATCATCATTTGTTCATCGCTCAATTCAAACAGGTATATCCAGATGCAGAAGTTTGGGCTACATCAGGTTTAGAACACAAACGCCCCGATCTACAGATCGATCGTTTTTTGAGCGAGCGTATTACTGAATTTTTTGATGGCATTGAAGCGACATTAGTTACGGGATTCAATACTCTAGATGTCACAGGATACGCACCTTTAAATGAATGGGTATTCTTCCATTCCAAAAGTCGCACCTTAATTCTCACCGATTTGGCGTTTTATTTTGATGATAGTAGTTCATTGACTGCACGGTTAATCACCAAATTGTTTGGTGGCTACAAACAACTTCGTCCATCACCTTTAGAAAAGATGGCGACCAAGGATAAGGAACTAGTGAAACAATCCATTCAACGCATTCTTACTTGGGATTTCGACCGAGTGATTGTAGCTCACGGCAATATTTTAGAAGGAAATGCTAAAAAGCAACTTCAGTTGGGTTATGAATGGTTTTTAAGAAAGTCTCTCTAAAGGAATAACTGAATTTGTTTTTATAGCGATCCTAAATGAATTGCGAACAACTAAACCCCACCCAACCCTCCCCTTGGTAAGGGGAGGGCTAGGGTGGGGTTGATTACTTAAATAGGATCGCTATATTTTATTATGTCGTAACTTAAAAGAAAGCTGGAAAAGTCAGGGCTTATGTTGGGTTTTGTTCCCCAACCCAACCTACAAGGTTGTTGATTGTGTGGGAAATTGCTGGGAAACAGAAACCGGGTTTCTATTAGCTCAATTATTAGTAAAAAATAAAATTAGAATTTCTATCCAGAAAATTATTTTAAAATGATAAATTGATAAGTTAATTTCCAATTATGGTAACTTACGTAGGCAACCTGGGCAGCAGTCAACAGGTTTATGTAGAAAATCGGGGAACGCAAACGATAATTAGCCTGATTAGTAGTAGTTCGGGACAACAGCAAAGCCAAAGTACTAGTTTTGGGACGGGGACTTGGGTGAAGCCGCCAACTTTATTCCGCAATGGCGGGGGTTATGTTTTGCAAATTGAGGTGGCGGAAGGTTCTCGGTTCGTGCTTTTGCAAGCGAATAGCATTAGCGCCATGAGTCAAGCGCCTTCTCTGGGTAATGCGGAGGCGATCGCACTCGAGCAAACTACCCAAAATCCTCAGCCGTCAATGTCTCCCATGAAGCCAATGGAACCGATGAAGCCAATGGAACCAATGAAGCCGATGCGGATGGGGGACATGGAAATGCGGATGTCCCCTAATATGGAAATGCGGATGGGAAATATGGAATTAAAGATGGGTTCGTCTGGGGAGAACGCCCAAGCTACCAGGCGGTTCTGTACTCAATGCGGTAATCAGGTGAGTGAGGACGATCGCTTTTGCGCCCGTTGCGGTCATCATCTCACGCCTGCTTGAGACATTCCGGGCTATCCGTTCTAGCGTTGTTTACTTTTGTGCTAACCGGATAACAAGTCATTTCTTGCGATCGATAAGGTTGCAATAACGATTGTAGCGATTCGGGTTTTTGCACTTTTGGATCTAGCCAGCGATCGTAATCTCGTTCATCGAGAATTACTGGCATTCGATCGTGAATTGGCTGCATTAACTCGTTAGCACTTGTCGTGATAATGGTGCAAGACTCGATCGCTTCTGAGTCCTCTTTTTCCCATCTTTCCCACAACCCAGCAAACCCAAAAGGTTTACCATCTGCTAACCGAAAATAAAACGGTTGCCTTTTGCCATCTTGCGTTTTCCACTCATAAAAACCATCAGCTACAATCAAACAGCGCCGCCGCTTAAAAGCTGACCGAAAAGCAGGTTTTTCCGCTACGGTTTCTGCCCTAGCGTTAATCATTTTTGCACCCATTTTCGTATCCTTAGACCAAGACGGAATTAAACCCCATTTCATCATTTTACATTCCCGTTCCTCAGTTTCCGAGTTCTGTAAAATCGTGGCGATTGATTGGGTTGGTGCAATATTGTATCGTGGGGATAAGCTGGGAAAAGAAGATACCTGAAATATGTCAGTTAATAGCTTTTCTATCTGAATTAAAGTAAAGCGCCCGCACATAAACTTTTCCTCAAAATTGAAAATCCCCATGTTTAAATTATACGACTTTTTGCCTTCCGGTAACTGCTATAAAGTCCGTCTTTTATTAACTCAATTGAATATTCCTTTTGAACGGATAGATGTCAACATCCTCAATGGAGAAACCCGTACACCGGAGTTTTTAAAGAAAAATTATAACGGGCGGGTTCCTGTTTTGGAAATTTCGTCCGGACTGCTACTAGCCGAATCAAATGCCATTTTATTTTACTTGAGCGAAAACACGGATTTTCTACCAAATGATAGTTTTGAAAAAGCGCAAGTTCTCCAATGGCTATTTTTTGAACAGTACAGCCACGAACCTAATATTGCTACATCGAGATACTGGATTTCTATTTTAGGCAAAGCTGAGGAATATCGGGACGCCCTCAAGGAAAAACGGGAACGGGGTTATGCAGCACTAGGGGTGATGGAAAGGCATTTACGCGATCGCAAATTTTTTGTAGCAGAACGATATACGATCGCAGATATTGGCTTATATGCTTATACTCATGTAGCTGATGAAGGTGGTTTCCATTTAACTGCATTTCCAGCTATCCAAGCATGGCTGGAAAGAGTCAAATCTCAACCTCGACATATTACTATTAACGCAACGCAAGTTTAAATAATATCAAATTCAGTAATATTGATTGTAGGGGCGGGTTTAGCAGACAATACTTGATTCTGATAAACTAACTTACAACAAAACCCGCCCCCCAACTTGCTATAATTTTAATGTTGGGTTTCGTTCCTCAACTCAACCTACTCTACTTATTTTCACATTTATTTTGATAGGATAAACCTTTTTTAAAACCCGAAATATTTTTGTAAAAATTGTTAATTTGTTCAATGCCGATCGCGCCTTCTAAATTCGCACCTTTAAGATTAGTACCTTCTAAATTTGCACCTCTTAGATTAGCACCACTCAAATTGGCATTTTCCAAATTAGCATCTTTAAGATTAGCGTTTTCTAAATTCGCACCGCTGAGATTGGCACCCCTTAAATTAGCTGGTACTAATTCTGGGCCATTACCACATCTAAATTGAACTAATTCACCACTTAAGTTAGCATTACTTAAGTCAACATTACTCAGATTCGCATTTTGTAAATTAGCACCAACTAAGTTAGCGCTGCTTAAGTTAGCATCACTAAGGTTGCAACCGGGACAATATCTAGTTCGCAGCAATTGTCTAATTCCTGTTTCCCCGTTCGTTCTCACTTGTCCTTTTACTTCTTGCACGTTAATAGTACTGGAAGCTAATAAGCATAATGCAATGAAAGGTAGGTAAAATTTTTCGTATTTAGCAATTGTATATGGAGTCATAATCGTCAAGTTAAGAATCGGTATTTATTTCCACAATCTTATTTTTGGAAGATCCACCTGATTTGATAGTGATTTGGGATTTGGTAACGTTAAATTTTTTTGATAAAAGCTCGATCAACTCCTGATTCGCCTTACCATCTACTGGTGGAGACTTCAAATGTACGGTTAAACTACCGTCGGCTGCTTCTGCTATTTTCTGCTGTTTGGAGTTTGGTTTAACTTTAACTTGTTTTTTCATAGCGTTTTTTTCTATTTTCCGATAATTTCCAAATTTGTTGCAACCATAACCAACCAATCAGACAACCGATAACGTAGTGCGGAAAATCCCACCAGACAAAGGTAGTTCCCAGCAGCATCCTGCCCCAAAAGGTGGCGCGAATCTGTTGCAAAAATGGCGGATGCCAAAGTTGGAGAATTTCGAGTACGCAGGTAACGATGAATACCCATATTGGTATTTTAATCACTGCTTGCCGCTTTGGGATGAGCAGAAATACAAACAAACACCAAAAGATTTCATAAAGAACGCCGCCACCATAATCATTGAACCACCAATCTAACGGCCCTTGGTAAAATTTAGATAAAAAGCCGAGGGGGGTGACGATAATTAGGGAGAGAATGGTTAGCAGACGAATGTTTGCTTTTGATACCATTAATTTTTTTACATTTCGGTTTTATTTAATATAAAGTAAAAATTAAAACCTGTCTGAACTAAATTATCGCTCAGACAGACATTATGAAGGATAAAGGATGAAGGATAAAGGATGAACTAAAGAGAATCAAGTAAAAAGTTAAAATAACTTAATACTTGACTTTTTATTTCTCCCGAGCGGGCTAAATATAAGAATTAAATGCTTTTACAGGTTATCTACGAGGATCGCCGTAGCCAATCACGGCTATTTTATGCCTGTAAACTAATTCGCCGCCATACCAACCAGAAAGACCAAGTAGTAATGCCACAATTATTGAAAGGATCAAGCCTGTGGGTATGATTCCTCCAGCAAAATTTCCCCAACGTAATATTAGGTTGAACACCGATAAAACGAGGACACCTACATTGATTAGCATATGTGCCCAGCCAGCACTGCGCTTGCGGACTCTTTCGATTCTGGCGAAATCCATTAAGCCGGTGATAGCTGCTACTACTGCTAAAGCTACCCCAGCTGCTAATAGCCAAAAAGCACCTCTTGCCCAGAAGAGATCTTTTGTCCACCAGTAAACTAAATCGCACACTGGTACGCCTACTAAAAAAGCGATCGGCAAAGTTACTATAACAGGATGGATGGGATGTCCTGCGATCGCTACCGTGCTGGTTACCCCGCTATCACGATAATCAGTTTCATCGCTTTCAATTAGCGGCGGAACATTTTGAGTTTGGGTCATATTTCTTTGTGTTTTTAGAATTACTAAAGTAAATAAATTTCGGCGTATTTGCTTTGGATTAGCTTACCGAATTCTGATGATTGACCAGCGATTACCGTTTCAACTGAAGCCTCGATAATTATTACTTCAGTCACACAATGAGCCTTACTGTGTAAATCTAGGATACATTCATCGAAAGCGAATCTGTCTGTCGGTGTAAGAATCAAAATTGACACTCTATCTAAAAGTAGAAACTAAATTTATATTCCTGTCTCAGGGCATAAATTAAATTTTAGCTAAGATATTTTATGATAGAGCGTAACAGTATAAGAGAATAGGTTAATTAAGGCTTATATTAGTTGATTTCCAATTCAGTCAAAAGAGAGAGGGAACAAATTAAATGTTATGACATTCTCAAGTTAGATTGTGTTTGCAAAGCAATCGGAAAATCAAAGAGGAGAACATAACAATGGTATCGACTTTAGACGACACCAAGCGCATGGCTATCGGCATGAAACTTGCTGATATGAAAGCATTACAAGAGTTACTTATCTCCAACGAACAAAAATTTATAAATGAATGTGGAGATCAAGACATTTCTAATCGTCTGCGGGAAATGCTGGAAGACGATCGCAAAAATATGGGAGTTTTAGATACGGTAATTGTTCAGTACGGTGTCAAAGCACAACCGAAGGAAACCGTTACTAAAATGATTGAAGAAGCTCGGAAATTGATGGGAGGTTCCGAGTTGACTTTGTTTGAAAAAGTAGCTCAACACGAACTACTCAAGCACAAGCAAACCATGAGCGGATTGCTAGTTCACAAAGCTGCTCAAGTTGTGGGTGCTGATGTGGAAGCTGCGATTACTCCTTTAAATACGGTTAATTTTGAAAACCGCGCTCATCAAGAGCAACTAAAAGGTATTCTGGAAATTCTCGGAACTCGCGAATTGACTGGAAAAGATCCCGATCAAGGTATTTGGGCACGGGTGCAAGATGCAGTGGCAGCTTTGTCTGGTGTAGTAGGTAGCACCATTACCCAAAATTCTGGGATGTCTGATATGACCATCGAACAAATTATTCGCATGGATCATACCAAGGCTAATACCTTGTTCATGGAAATTCAAAGCAGCAAAGATCCTCAGAAAATCCAAGAATACTTCGGTCAACTTTACAAAGATTTGATGGCGCACGCCAAAGCGGAAGAACAAGTTGTTTATCCTGCAATCCGTTCTTATTACGAAAAGACTCAAGATTTGTATCAAGAGCAAGCTGAACAAGCTCGAATGTTGGACGAAATTAAGTCGATGAGTCCTTCTTCGTCTCAGTTTAAAGAGAAAGTTCAGGAGTTAATGAAACTAACCCAACATCACGTTAGTCAAGAAGAAAATGAGATGTTCCCCAAACTCCGCAACAACTTCAGCAACGAACAACAGCAGCAAATGGCAAGTGAATTTAAATCTGCTAAGAGCAAGCTGCAAGACCAAATGGCATCTTCCATGAAGTAGGATTTTGCTTGAGTAAAATTAAATCTAGGAAGTCTAGGGAAATAGCTTCCTAGATTTAATTATTTTTACATATGTCTACAGGCTAAAAATTGTCAAAAAAAGCATTTATTGGATCGGTCGATAGAAAGATGAAGCTTGTTAAGTATTTATGACACTCTTAGGGTAAGCATAATTATTTGATGATTTGAGAAGAGAACACGACATGGTGCAAACTCTGGATGATACGAAGCGTTCTGCCATCGGTATGGAATTGGCAGACATGAAAGAAATTCAAAATTTACTAATTTCCAACGAAGAAAAGTTTATTTCTGAAATTTCCGATCGAGAAATTCGCGATCGCATTCAAAGTATGCTGGACGACGATCGCAAAAACCTGGGCGTTTTAGATACCATCATCGTTCAGTATGGCGTCAAGGCACAGCCTCGCGATACCGTGAAGAAGATGGTAGAGAAAATGAACCAAATGATGGGAGGTTCCGAACTTTCTCTCTACCAAAGAGTATCTCAACACGAACTGCTCAAGCACCAGCAAGTAATGACTGGATTGCTAATTCACAAGTGCGCTCAAGTTGTGGGCGCTGACATTGCAGTTGCGATCGCACCTTTAAACACTATTAACTTTGAAAACCGTGCTCACCAAGAACAACTCAAAGGAATTATCGAAATCCTGGGTACTCGCGAACTCACCGGAAAAGAACCAGATCAAGGACTGTGGGGACGAGTGCAAGACGCTGTTGCCGCGTTATCAGGCGTATTTGGTAGCGTTGTTACCCAAAACAGCGATAAGCAGGACATGAACATTCAAGACCTAATTCGCTTAGATCACAACAAAGTCAATACCATTTTCACCGAAATGGGTGCGACAAACGACCCCAATAAACTTCAAGAATTGTTCGGTCAGCTTTACAAAGATTTAACCGCACACGCCGAAGCAGAAGAACAAGTTGTTTACCCGCAAGTTCGTCCTTTCTACGGTAACGACAATACCCAAGAACTGTTTGACGAACAAGCAGAAATGAAGCGGATGCTGGATGAAATCAAAGCAATTTCTCCTTCTGCGCCTCAATTCAAAGATAAAGTGAAACAGCTAATGGAGATCATTGGCGATCACATCCGCCAAGAAGAATTTACCATGTTCACCGCAATTGATAACAATTGCAGCAAGGAACAAAAAGAGCAAATGGCTACTGAATTCAAAGCTGCTAAGAGCAAAATTCAAGATAAAATGGCAGCTGGTAAGAAGTAAGGTTTTTCTGGTCGAATAGGAAGCCAATTTTTATTACCCACTACTTTAATTGGTAGTGGGCATTTTTTTATTGAAGTTGTAGAAGCATTTACAGCGCTTTCCAAGTAAATGAGGTACACATAACTGCTAACAGAAACCCGG
>CAZJJR010000247.1:0-3774 GCA_964546365.1 uncultured bacterium
CTGGAAAACGCTTTTCCTCGACGGTCTTTAGGGCGTCTAATACCCATTTCCGGGTTGCGCCTGCGATCGCACCGGTAATTTCAATCCGAGCAATTTGCTTTTTAAACTTTGGCTTAAAAGGCCAGATCATGGGCGTTGTGGAACTTGTGTAAATGTGAATCGAGCGAGCGAAGGGGTGAGAGGGATTGAGTGATGGAGTGATAGGCAATCGGACGAATCGATCGATTACGCTCCGATTCTCCCATTCTTCTGTTCTGCCAATCTTCCACTCTCCCTAAGGGTAAATACCCAGTACGTAATTTTTAATAAACGATCGAAGTATGTAAACTCAGCGCTCAATACTAGTTTGCCTTATTCTTCAGACACCAGGGGAGCCAGATCTGAGGGACGGGTAAGCGCCCTCACCTCGATTTTTCGATCGCCAATTGCCAAATGGTTAACAGAAATACAAGATTCAATACAATTAAGATATGTAAAGAAAAATTTTCCCCTGTAGCCCCATCTAAAGGGCCAATTATTGAATCTAAAATCTAAAATCCTCGCATCTAAAATTGATTGACGCTCAAGGGAGCCTTGTTAATGCAGTTGATACCGATATTATTTGAAATGCCAAAAAGCTTAAGATCGATTTTCTCCCCCCAAGGTACGCAACTCGAATCCCTTTCAGGGATTGAAAGCAAGTTGACGCATTCGAGATTTCCTTTGGCTGGACTGCTGCTAATCGCCCCGTTTTTTTTCTGGGGTACGGCAATGGTAGCGATGAAAGGAGTGGTCAACGAGACGACACCTTTGTTTATGGCTGGAGTACGGTTGGTACCGGCTGGAGTTCTGGTATTATTGTTTGCTGCATTAACTGGCAGATCTCAACCCCGTAGTTGGTTAGCTTGGTGGTGGATTGCATTGTTTGCCTTGGTAGACGGGGCAATGTTTCAAGGCTTTTTAGCAGAGGGATTGGTTCGCACGAGTGCTGGTTTGGGATCGGTGATGATTGACTCTCAACCTTTAGCAGTGGCTTTATTATCCCTATGGCTGTTTCAAGAGAGGATTGGGTTGTGGGGATGGTTGGGATTAGCAATTGGTGTAATCGGTATTAGTTCCATCGGTTTACCCCAAGAGTGGATTTTCGGATTGCTGCAAGGTAAGGAATTCACTGCCTCTCTAGACATTCAAAATTTATTTCAAAATGGTGAGTGGCTGATGCTGTTAGCCGCTCTTTCGATGGCAGCGGGAACGGTAATTATTCGGATTGTCTGTCGCTACACCGATCCGGTAGTTGCCACTGGTTGGCACATGATTTTAGGTGGATTACCTTTGTTTGGTCTGTCGGCTGGTTTAGAATCCGAGCAGTGGCAGCATTTAACCGCGTCTAGCTGGGTGGCATTGGGTTATTCGACGATTTTTGGTAGCGCGATCGCCTACGGCTTATTCTTTTACTTTGCCAAAACAGGTAGCTTAACCAGTCTGAGTTCTCTTACCTTCTTAACTCCGGTATTTGCTTTGCTCTTTGGCAATCTCTTCCTCTCGGAAATGCTGCAACCCCATCAATGGGTAGGAGTCGGCCTTACTTTAGTTAGCATCTATTTAGTCAATCAACGGGATATTTTGGCTAAGCGGATGCAGCCTAAAGTATCGGAAGCACAAGTCAACGCTGAAAAATTAGCAACTGAGGAAAAGAAATCCCTTTTAGAACCTTGCAAGCAAGAATTGGTAAAGGTTTCCCTCCCATTAACCGAATCGGAATCCCAAATTTGGCGCTAAATTAGCCAAAGGAAGCCGCTGATTTCTACCTTAGATTTAGGTGAGTCTTGTGGGAGCTAACTCATCTCGACTGTGTTCATAGACGGATGGCAGTTTACTATTAAACTAGCTCAAACTCATCTACCCAGTGGGTCATGCTGGCTACCCCTTATACCCCTGAGTTAGTTTATGATTCCCTCACGCTCGGCATTAGTTCTGCTCTCTTGTATGACTTGTGTGGGCTTCGCCCCCAGTGCAGTGGGAAGCTCATCTGATTCCTACCGTACTGATTTGCTAAACTCGCTGGTTGGGAAGACGGCGGACACTCGCTTAATGGCTGATTTGCCGTCCATCGGATCGGTAGCACAAGTCAGTTCACCCAAACCAACTAAAGATCCGAATTTAGATGAATTAATTAAAGATTTACAACTGCCCGATAATCAGAAAAAGCCTGCTACTAAGCCAACTGCAAAGGCTCGAGCTTCTGCATCTAATCAGCCATTGTGGTGGATCGCGATCGGGGCAGTCCTGGTTATAGTAGCTGGCGGACTGCTTTACTTGCTCAGAGGTTCCGATCGTCAAAACGAAGCAGAAACATTAGATTCTTTGTCGGACGATCGCTCTGAAGAAAGTTCGGATCTGGAAAATTCGATCGCAGATGTTCAACAAACCGATCCCAACAGCAATTTTATAAATACCAACCAAAACGGCCACCGTACTACAACTATAGAACCTCTAGAAGATCGACCTCCCGATCTATCAAATCCCCAGTTAAGGGTAAAACCGAAAGGACTTCGGAAGAAAATTGTTAAAAACAAAAATTCCCCATCATCTAGTTCGCCAATTCACACCAATGCTCATCCCGATACTAGTAATTTTTCACCGTTCGCCGATGAAGAAATCAAAACCCCTGAAGAGCTAACACCACCCGCCAAAGCAGAAGCATTAGAAGTGAGAGAAACAACTCGCTTGTCGAAAATTAATATTGTTGATGAATTAATTAAAGATTTACAAAATCCCGATCCGAACAAGCGTCATAAAGCGATTTGGGAATTAGCTCAACGGGGAGACTCGCGGGCGATGCAACCACTAGTAGATATATTAATTGATGCTGATTCCAAACAACGGGGCTTAATTTTAGAAGCTTTATCTCAAATTGGCAATCGGACGCTAAAACCGATGAATCGTGCTTTAGTACTTTCTCTACAAGACGAAAATCCAGAAGTTAGGAAAAACGCCATTCGGGACGTGACGAGAATTTACGATATGATGGCGCAAATCAGTCAACTGTTGCGCTACGCAGTTGACGATCCCGATCTGGAAGTGCAAGAAACCGCACGCTGGGCATTAAGCCAGTTGAATCGGGTTCGGGGATTGTCAGCAATTGACAATTTTCCCAATCGACCAAATTCTAATCATCCAGAAAATTAATCTCAATACCGCTAAAAATAAGCAGTATTGGGATTAACAATCATGGCTTATTTTGAGCATAAATTAACCCGAAAGATCGGCTTTTAAATAGTCTGGTTTATAATAATAAATATTTGTTCTTTAATAATGGTTAATTACTAATCACCAAATCAGTATGGTATCCCTAAAACTTTTGTTCCTTTCTACTCCAGTTGCCCCACTCGGTAAGGGATTGGGAGGTGGAGTAGAACTAACTCTACACAATATCGCCCAGGAACTAATCCGACGGGGACATACTGTAAAAGTTGTTGCACCGCAAGGTTCTGCGATCGCAAATTTACCAATTGTGGAAATTGAAGGAGAACTTCAAGCCAGCGCCCAAATTCAAGAAAGAAATACTCCCGTCAGCATACCTGTAAATTCAGTACTGGCAAATATGTGGGATTATGCACGACGAGTGCAAGCTGACTATGACTTAATTGTTAATTTTGCTTACGATTGGTTGCCTTTTTATCTAACTCCATTTTTTGATTGCTCGATCGCTCATTTATTAAGTATGAGTTCCCTGTCAGATGCAATGGATCGGATAATTCAGCAGGTGGCAGAGCGGTTTCCCGATACGATCGG
>CAZJJR010000247.1:3825-4077 GCA_964546365.1 uncultured bacterium
TTTTGCCGAAGTATGTCGCTGCCTGAAAAATGGCTTTGATATATCCCTTTACGACTTTTGCGGACAGCCAAAATCAGCCATCGCATGGGTAGGCCGAATTTCTCCGGAAAAAGGTCTAGAAGAGGCTGTAGCGGCTGTAGAAAAAACGGGAGATGTTTTGAAAATTATGGGGGCGATGCAGGATGAAGATTACTGGGAAAAGGTGAATCAGGCTTATCCGTTTGCCCGAATTGAATATTTGGGTTTTCTTTC
>CAZJJR010000247.1:4133-10013 GCA_964546365.1 uncultured bacterium
CTCATTTAGTAGAAGGATTTGGCAACGTGGTAGTGGAAGCGCTAGCTTGCGGTGTGCCTGTAATTTGTTATCGTCGTGGTGGCCCTACGGAAATTATCGAACATGAGAAAACGGGTTTTCTGGTAGAACCAGATAGTATAGATGGGCTAGTAGAGGCAATTAAAAGTATCGATCGCATAAGTCGCGATGCCAGTCGCGCCTCAGCAGAAGCCGAATTTTCTTTGGCAGCGATGGGCGATCGCGTGGAAGAGTGGTTTGCGGATATTTTGCGATCGCGTAAAAATTGAGTGAAAAACTCGTTTTCGCGATCGACAGCTAATCCCAAATTAATTTTAGACGCCCTTGCGTTTTTTCGAGAGATTTTTGCGGGGAATTACCCAGCAAAGTTTCTTCGATCGCTCGACCCAAATTTTCCGAAAGAATGGAATACTTAGAAATAATTGGACGGGAACGCGCCCAAGGCATTTGTTCTAAAAAAACCTTAAATGCTGGTTGCTTAGCTACAAATTCTTGATAAGCTTTGCTTTGTTTTGATTTAACATTAATTGGCAAAGACCCGGTTTCTACAAATAATTTTGTTTGAAATTCTTCGCTTAAAACATACTCCAAGAATGCGAGAGATGCTTTCTCTCTTTCAGGAGTTGTTTTCATGACAAATATATTGGCTCCCCCTACTACAGTTCCTTTTTTCTTACCGCTAGGAATTGGCATCACTGCAAAGTCAATCTTGGCTTTTTGGAAATAGTTTAAAGTCCAAGGGCCAGTTATTTGCATAGCTATTTTCCCAGCCACTAAACGGTCTTCTTCATAACCTCTTTCTGGTTCGGAAAGAATAGCTGAGCCATCTTTTAATAAGTCCGACCAAAATTGCAAAGCTGCGATCGCACCGGGATTAACTAAATTTGGTTTGTCATCTTTTAATAAGTCGCCACCACCACTAAACATGAAAGGCAACCAACTAAAAACAGTCCATTCTCCTTTACCTAAAGGTAACATTATGCCATACTGGTCTATCTGCCCATCACCATTTTTATCTACCGTAAGTTTCTTCGCAACTTGCCTTAGTTCTTCCCAAGTTTCAGGTAATTTAGTAATACCAGCTGCTTTAAATAAATTCGGACGGTAATAGATTCCTAAATTACTGGTAGTAAATGGAATTGACCAAATGTGCCCATTTAGTTCCATTCCTTCAAATAAACTAGGTTCGATTTCTCCCTTTAACGGAGAATTATTTAGCCAGTCTTCTAATGGTTTGATTGCTCCTAATTCCACCAATCTACCAGTAATTAGAGAATCATACCAGAACATATCCGGCGGTGCATTTCCGACGACTGCCGTTAATATTTTCGGCATTTGTTGATCGGACTGACCGATATAAAGAGATTCTACTTGGATATCAGGGTGATTTTGATTAAATTTATCTACTAGTTTTTGGAATACTTCTCGGTTTGGTGGCGGGTTCATACCATGCCATAACGTGAGGTGAATTACGTTATTGTTACTGATATTTTTTGACTGACAACCGCTTAAGAATAAAAGAGTAAAGCATAGTAAAGTTACGGAAAATCTCTGTAACCACTTTTTTATAATTAATTTTCTATTTTCTCTTGACTTCATTTCAATTAAAGTTTAACCAACTGAAAACCTGTTCGACTGTCAGTTCTAACTCAATTCCAGCAATTACGGGTAATTGAGTAGCACCTTGAAAAAATTCTACTCGCTGACCGGGAAAAATTCCTAGAATCCCTTCTGCATCCGGGTCAATTAACCAACCTAACTCAGTGCCGTGTCGCGAACAATGCAATAATTTAGCCAGCACTATACTTTGCTTTTGGTCTGGAGAAAGAATTTCGATCGCCCAATCGGGATGAATGTCAAAACGATTAGCTATTCTGCCATTTGCTTGTCTGGGAATTCTTTCCCACCTGAACACGGCAATATCTGGTATAATTGATTCACCGCCAAACGTGCAGCGTAGTTCAGGAAAAGCATAAGCAATCTTTTGTGGTTCGGTTGTCTGGTTAATGACGGTGCAAAGTTTAGACTGGATTCGGCTGTGTTCACCTTGGGGCATAGGTTTTTGAATAATTTCTCCATTAATAAATTCCGATCCTGGTTTAGTTTCTGGGAGTTTCAGGAATTCTTCTAGGGTTAGCTTAGGTTTAATGGTTGCGGTCATAGGTTATATAGGATTTTACAGGGGTTAGTTTAATTATGGACGATCGCATCTGGATTATTTGCAAGAAAAGCCCTATTTATCTTCAGTAACAAGGGCATTCTAGTGCAGATACCCGTGGGTGAGGAATTAAGTAGAGTAAATTTATTGTTTGCTCGAATCGAGGATTTAATTGACTAAATTAACCAGTTGCTTTAAAAAAGTAAAAGCAAAATATGGAAAACCACCTGTTAAGAAATGGCAACTGGATTATTTGATAAAAAATCTGTAGACGACTTAGTAAAAACTAACCAACTAGATAATCCTGAAGGGCTACAAAAATCTCTCGGTTTATTAGCTCTGATCGCGTTAGGAATTGGCGGAATTATCGGTGCGGGAATTTTCGTGCTGAGCGGACAAGCAGCGGCCATTTATGCTGGCCCATCAATCGCCATTTCATTTATGTTAGCAGCTTTTGGTTGCGGGATGTGCGGACTTTGTTATGCCGAATTTGCTTCGATGATTCCGATTGCAGGGAGTGCTTATACTTATGCTTATGCGACGTTAGGGGAAATAATTGCCTGGATTATCGGTTGGGATTTGATATTAGAATATATTTTTTGCGGTGCAACGGTTTCTGCGGGTTGGTCGGGATATGTGGTGAGTTTGCTTAAAGATATAGGAATTGTGATTCCTCCTGAGTTTACCAATCCGCCGTTAAACTTGCCAGCTATGTTTATTATTGCTTTGATGACGATATTGCAAGTAATTGGCATTCGGGAATCAACGGCAGTGAATAATTTTATTGTCGTTGTAAAAACGATAGTAATTTTACTATTTATATTTGGTGGTGTAGCTTATATTAATCAACAAAATTGGTTTCCCTTTATTCCGGAAAATACGGGAAATTTCGGCAGTTTCGGTTGGAGTGGGATTTTGCGGGGTGCGGGGGTTGTTTTCTTTACTTATATAGGCTTTGATGCGATTTCTTGTGCGGCGCAAGAAGCGAAAAATCCTCAGCGAGATATGCCGATCGCAATTCTGATTTCTTTGCTAGTTGCGACGGTGCTGTATATTGCAGTAGTGCTAGTTTTGACGGGAATTGTGCCTTATCAACAATTGAATGTACCAGATCCGATCGCAGTGGGAGTAAATGCCGTAGGAGAAGGCTTGCTGTGGCTGCGACCGATCGTTAAAATAGGTGCGATCGCAGGGATGAGTTCTGTAATTGTCGTATTCCTGTTAGGACAATCGCGCATCTTTTACGCAATGGCAAACGATGGATTACTGCCACCGCAATTTGCCAAAATTCATCCCAAATTTCGCACGCCTTATATATCAACCCTTGTATCGGGAGGCGTTGCGATGCTGTTAGGTGGATTGTTACCCATCAGCGTGTTAGGCGAATTAGTTTCGATCGGCACTTTATTAGCATTTGTGATTGTTTCGATCGCAGTTTTAATTTTGCGACGCACTCGACCGGATTTGCCAAGACCTTTCCAAACGCCTTTGGTTCCTTTCGTACCAATTTTAGGTGCATTAATATCGGCAGTGCAAATGTTTTCTCTTTCCTTCGGTACTTGGTTGCGATTGATAGCTTGGTTGGCAATTGGTTTGCTGATCTACTTCACCTATGGTAGGAAAAATAGTAAATTGAATCAGCCAACCGAACAGCTAACTGAAAATCAAAAAATTAGTCAACCTTTGTGATCGAACATACTGCAAAAGTACAAAAAATCGATATCTGTCAAATCCCACCAGCTTTAAAACCCGGTGATTTGCTGCGAGTAATTGCACCCAGCGGTGCATTGAAAGAATTTGAGGCTTTTGAAAGAGGAGTGCAAATCTGGCGCGATCGCGGTTATCGTGTAGAAATCGATCCCGGCGTAGAAGACCGTTGGGGTTATCTGGCGGGAATCGATGAAAATCGCCGCCACCAGTTAAAAGAAGCATGGCTAGATCCCGAAGTCAAGGGAATTCTCTGTGCGAGAGGTGGTTATGGAAGTACCCGGATATTGGAAAATTGGATATGGCCGTTTGAGGATTCTGAAATTACGGGAAGGGGAATGAGGACTGAAGTCCTCACTACGAACAAATGGTTGATTGGCTTTTCCGACGTAACAGCATTGCTATGGAGTTTATTTAATCATCAGATTTCCGGCGTTCACGGGCCTTTGCTGACCACTTTAGCATCAGAACCGGATTGGTCGATTCAAAGATTATTTGACTGGGTAGAGGGAAAACCCTTACAACCATTACCGGGAATTGGATGGTGCGGTGGTAAAGCCACGGGAATTTTACTGCCAGCGAATTTAACAGTAGCGACTCATCTGTTAGGAACGCCTCTGTTACCGGAATTAGCAGGAGTAATTCTGGCTTTTGAGGATGTGACGGAATATCCGTATCGCATTGACAGAGTGTTAACTCAATGGCGAATGAGTGGCGCTTTTGACAAAATTAAAGGAATTGCCTTGGGACGTTTCAGCCGCTGCGATGCACCAGCACCTAGTTTTACTGTAGAGGAAGTTTTGCGCGATCGCTTGCGCGACCTTGGCATTCCCATCATTTCAGAGTTACCTTTCGGTCACGATGGGCCAAATGCAGCCTTACCAGTAGGTATTGTAGCTCACCTCGATAGTGATGGAGGCATTTTAAGCTTTGAGTGATTTCTTGGTATCGTAGGGAACCGTAACTATATATAATCTGTCAAACAGCAAGCAACTTTTTTGGCAGAATAGGGGGCATAAGATGAGCAGCCGCAAGTTTTTAGGGAAAATCGCTGCGACTTTTGCGATCGCTGGAATGTTGCTAACTGCGATCGCCGATCTAAATATAGCAGCAGAAAGATTGAACAATGACGACACCGTTGATGGAGCCATCAGTGCTAACTCCGAAACTTTCAACTTTAGAAATCAATCAAGAACAAATTCTCCCGTTCAAACTGCCACTGGTCAAGAATACATCTTTAACGCTCAACAAGGCGACATTATAAACGTTGCCGTCGATATTCAAGAAGGCAATCTCGCACCAGTACTAGTTCTTATTTCATCCCAAAACCAAAGGCAAGTTGCCTATGACGATACGCAAAATTCTTTACGGTATCGCGTACCAACTACCGGACAATACAGACTTTTAGTACTCGGTCAAAATAACACGCGCGGAAGATACACCCTTTCGGTTTCTGGCATTACCGATAGTTCGGTTGTACAAAATCCTGCCAGTTCTAGCAACGATCCCAGGCGGCAATTATTGCAAAATGATTTTGGATTGCGAGTACTAAATAACTGTCCTCCCGCCACAGGTTCATTAGTTGTAGTTACCTTTACCGAATCCAATCAAACTTATAGATATTGTGCTAATCCCAATCGGGTTTATCCTGCTGGCGAGTATAGCTACGATGCAATTAGCGGCGATTTAAAACGAGGAGGAACCGTCGCTCAAAATCCATCTTCTACCATCAACGATCCCAGGCGACAAATCCTTCAAGATGAATTTGGATTGCGCGTTCTCGATAGTTGTCCTCCTGCCACCGGTTCATTAGTAGTTGTTAACTTTCCCGAATCAACTCAAACTTACAGATATTGTGCCAATGCCAACCGAGTTTATGCTGCCGGCGAGTACACCTACGACTCTGCTACTGGAGATTTACAACGAGGCAGAAATTCGGCGCTAGGTTCATCTTCTGCTAGCAACGATCCTCGACGACAATTATTACAAAATGAGTT
>CAZJJR010000248.1:0-4735 GCA_964546365.1 uncultured bacterium
ACCGACTAATACCACTTCATCGATATCGGTCGGTCTCATGTTAGCATCAGCCAAAGCTCGTTTGACTGGTTTGCGAAGTCTAGTGACTAAATCCGTACAAAAACTTTCAAATTGCGATCGAGTTAATTGAGTTTCCAGGTGTACCGGGCCATTTTCCGTCGCCGTGATAAATGGTAAGTTGATATCGGTGACCGTTACGCCGGAAAGTTCGATTTTGGCTTTTTCCGCCGCTTCGATCAATCTTTGCAAAGCTTGGCGATCGCGTCTTAAGTCTACACTTTCTTGTTCGATAAATTGTTCTGCCAACCAATCAACAATTTTCTTATCAAAATCATTACCTCCCAACTGGGTATCGCCACTAGTGGCTTTTACTTCAAATACCCCATCTCCCACTTCCAGAATCGATACGTCAAACGTACCGCCACCCAAGTCAAATACTAAAATAGTTTGACTTTCCCTGCGATCGAGCCCGTAAGCCAAAGCTGCCGCCGTAGGTTCATTGAGAATCCGTTTTACTTCCAATCCCGCAATTTGTCCGGCATCTCGCGTTGCTTGTCGCTGAGAATCATTAAAATAAGCAGGTACGGTAATTACTGCACCCGTTACCTTTTCCCCCAAATAACGACTCGCCTCATCTGCCAACTTCCGCAACACCATCGCCGAAATTTCTTCTGGCGCAAACTCTTTATTAAGGCGGGGACACTTCACTTTAATATTGCCGCCTTCATCCTTACGAATAGTGTAAGGTACTCGCTTCGACTCCGAACTCAGTTCCCCATAACCGCGTCCGATAAACCGTTTCACGTTATAAAAAGTATTTTGAGGGTTGAGAACCGCTTGCCGTCTTGCCATCTGTCCGACAATGCGTTCTCCTTCCTTGCTGAAGGCTACCACGGAGGGAGTTGTCCGCATTCCCTCGGCATTGGCAATCACAACCGACTTACCACCCTCCATGACGGCTACTACTGAATTGGTTGTACCTAAGTCAATGCCGACTATTTTGCCCATGCGTCTTGGTTCTCCTCTCCTGTACAAATTTAATTAATGTTGAGAACTGTTGCTAGGATTTATTCTATCTTGCGATTAGACAATCCACGGGGATTGAGGATTGGTAAGATCCTGCCATCTGGGTGTTACATCTGTTGATGATAGACCACGATATGCTTACAGCACGCTACGCGAACGACTCTTTAAAGAACTGTTTACTACTTTCTTTCCAGACTTCATAGATTTATTTTTCCCTGAAGTAGCGGCGTATCTGGAACGGGACTCAGTGACGTTTCTGGACAAGGAAATTTTTACTGACGTTACTGCTGGGGAAGAGTATGAAGCCGATTTAGTTGCCAAAGCAAGGTTTCAAGGTAAAGAATCATTTTTCTTGATTCACACCGAACACCAATCCGAAGCGCGAGGAAACTTCAGCAAACGGATGTTTCGCTATTTTGCCCGTTTGTACGAGAAACACGATTTACCTATTTATCCCATCGCATTATTTTCCTACGATGTGCCCCAGCGTCCAGAACCAACTTGCCATCAAGTTGATTTTCCCGATTTACGGGTTCTGGAATTCAATTATCGGGTAATTCAGCTAAATCGCCTCAATTGGCGAGATTTTCTGCGTTACCAAAATCCGGCAGCCAGTGCGTTAATGGCCAAAATGAAAATAGCGCCAGAAGATCGACCGAGAGTGAAATTAGAATGTCTGTGCTTGATGGCTACTTTAAAGCTCGATCGAGCGCGAATGCGTTTGATTTCTGGGTTTGTTGATACTTATCTGCGCTTAACTGCTGAAGAAGAGCGGCTTCTCCAAACCCAAATTAGTACAATTGAACCATCTGCACGGGAGGTAGTTATGGAGATTGTTACCAGTTGGATGCAGCAAGGATTAGAGCAAGGATTAGAACAAGGACGCCAGCGAGAAGCTTTGTCCTTAATTCTGCGTCTACTTAATCGTCGTTTTGGTGGAATTGCTCCTAATTTAGAAGTAAGAATTCGCAGCTTATCTGTCGAGAAATTGGAAGAATTAGGTGAGGCTTTATTAGATTTTTCTAATGTTGTTGATTTGGTTAATTGGTTGGACAGGGAAGTAACAGGTTAGTAAGGACTTAAAGCGTTAGCCCAGAAACTCGGTTTCTTAGAGAAACCGGGTTTCTTTATACTTTACCAATCAGCTTCAACTTATTTATAAGTCAACAAAAAACAATAAATACATCAAAAAAAATAGATTTATAATCTAATTTTTTTAGATCTTAGATTATAATTATTTACTAAATTTGCTGGAGAGATTAAGCTAATGGAAGAATTACTTGCCCTCAAGGAATTTCTACAACAAGGCAATATAACAGAGGCTTTGTTACTGGTAGAAGAGCTAGAAGAAATGAGTAAATCTGATAAATTAAACAAAATTTTTACTTATGGCATTATTCTCCTGCTTCACTTAATTAAGCAATCTGCCGAAAATCGCTCTACCAAATCTTGGGAAACTTCAATTTTTAATTCCGTTAAAAAAATCCAACGTAGTAATAAACTGCACAAAGCTAAAGGAACCTACCTCAGTGAAGAAGAATTGCTTGAAACTTTAGAAGATGCTTATGATTCTGCGTTAAAAAGTGCTGCCTTAGAAGCATTTGAAGGACGATATGAAGCAGAAGAGTTGGGGGAATTAGTCAATCGGGAAGAAATCATTAACAATGCAATGGATTTAATATTAGAAAGACAATCAAACTCAAATAAATAGGATTGCTAGAAGCAAACAACTCTCTCACAAAAATCGCTAGAGAAAGGATATTGCAAACCCGCTCCCTTAAAATGAATTTAATTTTATCCATACAGATGTACTATTCACCTTGGAGTCGAGTGGTAATGGTAAGCTACGATACTTCAAACATGATGAGAAAACCATTCTGAATTCTGACTCCTGACTCCTGACTCCTATTTGTCCCATTTCAGGTTGGTAACCCAAATTTTCCAAATTCCAAAGAAATTATAAAATGTAACGACTTGTAACTTATAATGAGAGCGTTAAAGACGCAAGCATTAGTAAGGGTAGAACCATCGAATGCGAGTAGCGATCGCTGGAGCAGGTCTAGCAGGACTTTCCTGCGCTAAATATCTCACAGATGCAGGCCACACGCCTATCGTTCTAGAAAGCCGAGACGTACTCGGAGGGTTGGTTGCTGCATGGAAAGACAAAGACGGCGACTGGTACGAAACCGGATTGCACGCCTTTTTCGGAGCATATCCCAATATGCTTCAGCTATTCAAAGAACTGGGTATTGAGGATCGACTCCAGTGGAAAGAGCATACCTTGATTTTCAATCAACCGGAAAAGCCTGGAACCTACTCTCGCTTCGATGTTCCAGATATTCCCGCTCCCATTAACGTAATTCTCTCGATTCTTCGCAACAACGATATGCTGAGTTGGGAGCAAAAGATCCGATTTGCTATAGGACTTTTGCCAGCAGTCGTGCGGGGTCAGAAGTACGTCGAAGAGATGGACAAATACAGCCTCCTCGAATGGTTAAGACGACAAGGCGTTGACGAACGGGTGAACAGCGATATTTTCATCGCCGCATCCAAAGCACTGACTTTCATCAATCCTGACGAAGTTTCCGCTACCATTCCCCTGACAGCGATCAATCGCTTTATGCAAGAGCGCTACGGCTCGAAAATTGCCTTCTTGGACGGTTCACCTACCGAACGGATGTGTCAGCCAATGGCAGACTATATTAAGGCAAGAGGCGGCCAAATTCGCACTAATGCTCCCCTTAAGGAAATCGTACTCAACGATGATGGTACGGTGAAGCATTTCGTGATTCGGGGACTCAATGGCGCACCAGATGAAATTTTAACGGCGGATGTTTACGTGAGTGCGATGTCCGTGGATGTGGTAAAAGTGCTTTTGCCTAAACCTTGGAAACAAATGGAATTTTTCCAAAAGTTGGAAGGATTGGAAGGAGTACCTGTAATTAACTTGCATTTGTGGTTCGATCGCAAATTAACCGACATCGACCAGTTGCTATTCTCCCGTTCCGACTTGCTCAGCGTTTACGCTGATATGAGCAACACCTGTAAAGAGTATGCCAATCCCGATCGCTCCATGCTGGAATTAGTTTTAGCACCAGCTAAAGATTGGATCGATCGCTCGGAAGCAGAAATTGTCGATGCCACCATGAAAGAACTGGAAAAACTGTTCCCCCACCACTTCGGGAATGATAAGCCAGCTAAATTACTCAAATATCACGTTGTTAAAACGCCTCGCTCAGTCTACAAAGCAATTCCAGGCCGTCAACAGTATCGCCCATCCCAGGAAACACCTATAGGAAATTTTTATCTAGCAGGTAGTTACACTATGCAACGTTATCTGGGCAGTATGGAAGGTGCCGTACTTTCTGGTAAGCTGACAGCGCAGGCGATCGCCTACGCCGCTCCGGAAAAAGCGAACAAGGTTATCGATTTCCCGACCACCTCTCAGCCTGCGACCAATGCTGCTACTGTCTAATTCCCATCGCATGAGAACGCTGGCCTCTCTGGAGAACTCATATCAACTCTGTCGTCAGATTACAGCTAAATACGCTAAGACGTTTTATCTAGGCACGTTATTGATGCCGGAGGCCAAGCGTCGGGCGATTTGGGCAATTTATGCTTGGTGTCGTCGCACTGACGAACTGGTTGACGGCCCCCAGGCCAGTACTACTACTAATGAAACGTTAGATAACTGGGAACGACAACTCGA
>CAZJJR010000248.1:4769-5077 GCA_964546365.1 uncultured bacterium
GACCTAGATGTTGCTTTAGTCGATACCCTACAACAATTCCCGATGGACATCGAGCCATTTCGGGAGATGATTGCCGGACAGCGGATGGACTTGTACCGCAGTCGGTACGAAACTTTTGATGAACTTAAGCTTTACTGCTATCGGGTAGCGGGTACGGTTGGTTTGATGTCCACCGCTGTTTTAGGGGTGGATACCACTAACTGTACTGCTCCCTGGAACTGCGATCGGCCCCTGTATATTCCCACCGAAGAGGCGATCGCGTTGGGAATCGCCAACCAGCTTACTTCCTTCTTACGGGTTGTGGGGGA
>CAZJJR010000248.1:5087-6856 GCA_964546365.1 uncultured bacterium
TACACTCTTTCCCTACAAGACGCCCGTCGGGGTCGGATATATATTCCCTTAGAAGAACTGGCTTTGTTTAATTACACTCAAGAAGATTTATTCCAAGGTGTAGTTGATGAACGATGGCGGGAATTAATGAAGTTCCAAATTCAACGGGCGCGGAAATACTTCACTTTGGCAGAAAAAGGTATCCGCATTCTCAGCCCCGATGCCCGCTGGCCAGTTTGGGCGGCTCTGATGCTCTATCAGAAAATTTTAGATGCGATCGAGCGCAATCAGTACGATGTCTTCCAGCAAAGAGCTTATGTTTCTGCTCCCCGTAAGCTACTATATTTGCCGATCGCTGCCGTGCGAGCCAAAGTGCTTTAGTCATCTTGTTAGTTGGAAACTAAATACACTCAAACCTTAGCTGGTTGAGCATATTAGTTTTTTAGACCAAAAGTTAAAGCAGATTGCTGGATAGAAACCCGGTTTCTTAAAGAAACCGGGTTTGGAGTCTACCGCATTTACCTGGAAAGCGCTATATCTTTAATTATTTACCTGGTTTTCCTTTTTCCAAAGCTTTCTGCACTAAGTCATCACTAACATTAGTGGCATCTTCCCCTTCTGGATTAACATCCCTAGCCATATCCATGTACTGCTCTGGGTTGCCAGTAGATTCGGCCTTAAATTCTGTCTGTTGCGGCTGAGAAACTGCAAAATGAGGTGCCGTCGCTTCTTCTGCTGCCTTAGCACCTTCGCCAGAGCGATCGATTTCGCTAACACTGAAAGCTTTTGATGCTTCGTAATCAGCACTTACATCAATTTCTGGTGCTTTCTCTGTACCGATAACCATATTTTCAGCAGCTAACTGAGAATCATGGGTGGGAGCATCTTTGGGATTTGGTTGTATTTGTTCAGTCATAAAAATCTGTTAATGCAAATTTTCTATTTGTCGAATTAATCATAACCAATGGATTGCTTTAGTTTTTACTTTCCAACGACAGATATTTAATCTACCTTTTGAGGGAAAAGGTAGGAAATTAAAATAACACCTAATTCATTCTATAGGATGGCGATTATAAATAATAAATTTTGCTATTTCTAAATTTGAACTACTTAACAATCGTGGAATAACATTTATGGTTGCTAGCCAAAACACCATCAAGTCTCAAGCCCTTACACAAGAAACTCTAAAAGTTGTCGAAAATTTTGAAAAGCTAGGTACTGATGAAAAATTAGCTCTCCTTTATTTTATCTATAAAAAAATGGGAGATTCAATTACACCAGCAGTACCTGCCGCAACAGATCCAGAATTAGCACCCAAACTGCTAGGAGATTTTTATCAATTATCAGATGAAGATCAACTAGCAGTAATGAGACAAATAGTTAACTGCGAAAACACAGAATATTCCCATGCTTACGGCGTTTTGAAGGAAAACAATCAATTAATGGTTTGGTTTGCTTGGGCGCAAGCTATGGGCGATACGGTAGTTGATATGCCACAAGACTACAACGCTACCGAAGCTATTAATAGTAACCTTTCTCAGATTGAAGGTCTTGACTTTGAAGGACAAATTTCCGTTCTACGCACAGTAGCCAGCCGGATGGGTTACAACGAAATCAAGCCAATCGCTACTCAAGCTGAAACCGGTAAAACTCCCAGCCTCTAGATCGGCATAAAACAAAAGGCACAGAACAGAAGGCAGAAATTTTCGCTAAGTTTACTAAGTAGATGGGTGTGAAGATACGAAGGTAGATTTGTAGGTAGGGGCGGATTTAGTTAGAGTGCTTGATAA
>CAZJJR010000248.1:6868-9857 GCA_964546365.1 uncultured bacterium
GTTTTACTCTCTTTCAAAACCCGCCCTGCCCAGATGCGTTTATTCCTGCCATCCTACTTATTCGTTTTACTTGCGTCTTGCTGTTTAGTTTTCTCACAAAGAATTGCTCCGGCTGTATTAGCTAGTTTAAACAGCCGGAGCAATTCTTTTTTTTGATTTTGATGTTAATTTAAAGCCCTGGCAGTTCCAGACCACTGGTCAACTCTTCCATGCGACTCCGCATAGTAGCTGTAGATTTTTCGTAGGCGTCTTTCATTGCTGCCGTAACGGTTGCAGAAAGGGCTTCTGCTCCTTGTCCGAGGGCGTCGGCAGAAATTTCCACCCGGCGGGGTTCTTGATTGCCGTTGAGAACAACTTTAACTGAACCATCTCCGGATTGTCCTTCTATTTCCATTTGCTCCAATTCTTCTTGAAGCCTTTTCGCACCTTCTTGAACTTGCTGAGCTTTCTTAAAAGCTTCGGCCAGTTCTTTCATTTTGCCAAGACCGAAGCCAAATCCCTGTTTCTGTGTCATAAGTTAATAGACTGCTTGTACCTACCCCATTCTTGCACATTGATTGGTGAGGCGGTGAGTTACTTTTGCCCAATCCAAAACCTATCGGTCTGGCGTGGGTTCGATACCTCACAGATCGGCTCTTGCTTACCCCATTTAGCTAAATCGGTTGAAATTCCCCGATTATCTTTACCTCTGGTTCTAATTTGAGAGACCAGTGCTGCTCGACTTGGTTTTGAATATAGCGAATCAGGTTAAATATATCGCTAGCCGTTGCTCCGCCGCAGTTGAGAATAAAATTAGCGTGTCGTTCGGCTACTGTCGCTCCTCCGATCCTATGACCTTTGAGACCAGTTTGTTCGATTAACCAACCAGCTGCATGAGGTTTAGGATTGCGGAAGACACTGCCGCAGCTAGGCTTGTTATAAGGCTGGGTACTATGGCGCTGCTTGAGCAATTGAGCAGTTTTTGCCATTACTTTAACCGGATCTGCGCCTGGTTTCAACTGGAAAGTAGCGTTAGTAACTAAGCGTCTCTCACCTTGAAGTAGGGAGGTACGATAGCTATAGCCCAAGTCTTCCGGCTTGAGAGCTTGATTAGTACCGTCGGGAGAGAGTACATCGGCTTTCACTAAGATATCTGCCGTACAGCTAGTGTGAGCGCCTGCATTCATCACTACAGCACCCCCTACCGTACCCGGAATCCCAACGGCCCATTCTAAACCTTCCCAACCCCGTTCGGCGGCTTGCCACGCTAGACGTACTAAGGGTTCGCCAGCAGCAGCAGTTACTTGACCTGTTTCGGGGTCAAAGTGGGTATGGCGGAGGTGGCGAGTACAAATGACTAAACCTGATAAACCGCGATCGCTAATTAATAAATTCGAGCCTGCTCCCAATAAAGTAATCGGCAAGTGGCGCTCGATAGCCCATTCAAAACTGGCTTGTAATTCATCCAGCTTTCTGGGAGCGACAAACCACTCCGCAGGGCCACCGACTTTATAGGAAGTCATGCTAGAAAGAGAAACTTGAGATTTAATTAGACATTCTGTACCTGGAATATAAAGGGGAGTTTCTTTTGGTTGATTGATTTTCAAAAAAGGGACTTCTGAGTTAGCCACTTTCAGGACTTGGGAAACGTGTTCGGAGACAGTCATAGCTCATTCCATATGCCCTTACTAGATGAGAGCAAATATTTTTTGTACGAATTAGGCGCGACGGTGACATTCTTGATGCACACCTGGCTCGGCCTTTTCGTAAAAGGCCATGACCTCTGGGATCACCTGATTTATGTTCCCAGCCCCTAAAAAGATGGCAATGTCACCAGGACGTAAAGTTTGCGTGAGAAAGTGTCTTACTGACGCCAGAGAAGGTTGGTAAGTTACCTCCGAGTGGTTGAGAGCTATTACCCGTGTTACTTGCTCACCGCTAATTTGCATCGGGTTTGCTTCACCCGCGCTGTAAATATCTGTCACTACAACTACATCGGCATTATCGAAGCACTGACCGAATTCTGATAAGAAAGTAGACGTGCGACTGTAGCGATGGGGTTGGAAGATAGCAACCACCCTTCCTTGAGAAGAGTTCCACAATTCTTTGGCTTGGATGCGTGCGGCTGCTAGCGTGGCATTAATTTCACTGGGGTGGTGAGCGTAATCATCTATTAAACGGATACCGTTGATTTCGCCTCTATTTTCAAAGCGGCGACGGGCTCCCTGAAAGGTCGCTAATGCTTGCGCGATCGCAGAAAAAGTCAAGCCTAAGTGTCTGCCTACTGCTACTGCTGCTAGAGCATTGCTGAGATTATGCCGTCCCAACAACTTCAAGTTTAATTGCCCCAGAATTTTCCCTTTTTCCCAAATCCTGGCAGTGGTACCATCAGCCTGATAGACTGCAAGATCGGCAATGTAGTCAGCATCGGAATCGGATTGAAGACTATAGGTGATGGTCGGTTTTAGTCGCTCTCGAACGGTGGCACAGTCAATACAACCGATCGTGGTTTGACAGCTTTGGGCAAATGTTTGGAACGTAGCGATCACTTCTTCCAAATTCTCGTAGTGGTCTGGGTGATCCAGTTCAATATTAGTCACTACGCCAATTTGAGAAGATAGTTTGACTAGAGAGCCATCAGATTCATCTGCTTCTGCTACCAGATACTCGCCCTGTCCTACCCTTGCATTACCTTCCCAGGCAGTAACTTCTCCTCCGACTACGATGGTCGGATCGCTACCAGCCTGTAGCAACAGATACCCTATCATACTACTAGTAGTAGTTTTTCCATGAGTACCGGCAACGGCAATACTGTAATAATCTTTAATCAGGGCAGCCAGTAAGTCCGAACGATGGAAGATCGGGCATCCCAATTCTAGTGCTGCTCTATACTCAGCATTGTTGATATTGATAGCCGTCGAACAGATAACCTGAGGCAGAGAATCCTTTGGTAACTCCACTAAAGAATTACTTTGGCTATTTTTCGCTGACTCAGCAATTCCCATCTTTG
>CAZJJR010000249.1:0-9817 GCA_964546365.1 uncultured bacterium
GTAGAACGGTTTGAATTTGAGGGAAATACAGCTTTTAGCGACGAAACTTTAACAGCAGTTACCCAACCTTTCATCGGTAAACCCATTACTTTTGCCGAACTGCTACAAGTGGAATCAGCGATTACCCAAAAATATGTAGAAGCTGGTTATATTAATTCAGGGGCGGTGATTCCAGCTAACCAAAGTTTTCCCCAAGATCGGGCAGTTGTAAGAGTGCAAATCGTAGAAGGTGGTTTGGAAGAAATCCGAATTACGGGTAATCGCCGCTTAAATTCCGCTTACGTTCGATCGCGTTTAGCCATCGCCACCAAACCCCCCCTCAATCGCGATCGCTTACTCGAAGCACTCCAATTACTACAACTCGATCCCTTAATCGAAAGTATCTCAGCCGAACTTCAACCGGGAGTGATTCCATCATCAAGCAGATTAGAAGTCCGAATTAACGAAGCGGATACCTTTGATACGGAAATCTTTCTCGATAACGAACGATCTCCCAGTGTCGGTAGTTTCCGGCGCGGTATTCGCATCAGGGAAGGAAATTTAATCGGTTTAGGAGATGCGATCGAACTTTCCTACGCCAACACCGATGGTAGCCATGACTACGATGTTAACTACAGTGTACCGATTAATCCACGCAACGGCACGATCGGATTAGGTGCTAGTTATACCAACACAGCAGTGATTGAACCACCATTCGATCGCATTGATATAGAAGGAAAATCTCTTGCCCTCAATTTAACCTTCCGTCAACCCATCATTTTAAAACCAACCCGAGAATTTGCCTTGGGAGTAACTGCATCCCATCAACAAAGCCAAACTTTTATCCAAGAAGAACCATTTCCCCTTGCTGTGGGTGCAGATGAAGAAGGAAGAACCAGAATTTCCGCCGTGCGCTTTTTCCAAGATTACGTACAGCGTAACCCTAGAGAAGTATTTGCAGCGCGATCGCAATTTAGCCTCGGTTTAGACGTTCTCGATGCCACAATTAACGAAGAAAGCCCAGATGGTCGATTTTTCGCATGGCGCGGACAAGCCCAATACGTGCGCCAGTTAGCCCCACAAACATTATTACTCTTTCGCGCCGACGCTCAACTCACCCCCGATTCCCTAGTATCCTTAGAACAGATCGGATTGGGCGGACTCCGCAGCGTGCGCGGTTATCGCCAAGATATCTTGCTGACAGACAACGGCGTATTTTTTTCATTAGAAGCACGCATTCCGATTCTCAGGGTACGCAACTTGCCCGGGCTTTTACAAGTTAGCCCATTTGTCGATTTTGGCGTTGGTTGGAATAATGACGATCGCAATCCATTAGATAAAAATACCTTAGCTGGCGTAGGCTTAGGGCTGCTTTGGCAAATGGGCGATGACTTCTCAGCCCGCATAGATTATGGCATTCCCTTAATTGATGTCAATTCAGGCGATCGAACTTTACAAGAAAAAGGCTTTTATTTCCAAATTCGGTACAATCCTTTCTAGAAATCCGAATAAATAATGCGATTTAATACTGCTAGTGCGTTTTCGATTTTCGGCAATCAAGCATCAAATTTTACCGCAGATGAAAACAGATAAACGCAGATAGGAAAGTGATTTTTTGAGGCAACGGATACTACCAGACTTGATATCATAAACTCAAGTTTGAAGAGCGGACACTCCCTTAAATTGCCAATATTTAGGGAATTCATATAATAAGGAGTTATTTTAAATGCGCTGGTGGCATCAATCCCTTAACATTACTTCTCTACTAATTTGGTATTTTTTATTGATTATTTATCCTGGAAAGGCAAGCGCTCAAATCGTACCAGATGCTAGTTTGGGAACTGAAAATTCAGTTGTTAACTCAGATACGGTAAACGAGTTGCCAGTCGATCGCATAGATGGCGGTGCGATTCGTAGTAACAATTTATTTCACAGCTTTCAAGAATTCAACATCCCGGAAGGAAGAGGAGCTTACTTTTCCAATCCTCATAATATTACCAATATTCTCACTCGCATTACAGGTACAAATCCTTCTAATATTTTCGGAACCTTGGGAGTATTGGGAAATGCTAACTTATTTTTAATTAATCCCAACGGCATTGTTTTCGGCCCTAATTCCCGATTAGATATACGCGGTTCGTTTTTCGCCTCTTCTGCCAGTGGAATTGCATTTGATGGATTTGAATTTAGTACCCTTAACCCGCAAGCACCACCTTTATTAACAGTAAATATTCCCCTTGGTTTGAGATTTCGAGATAATCCCGGCAGTATTGTAGTGAACGGGCCAGGACATAACTTAGGAGTTGACCCGCAGACGGGTACGTTCGACTACCGGAACCGCCCCGCCGGATTGCAGGTAGATGCCGATCGCACTCTCGCTTTAATAGGCGGTGATGTAACGCTGATCGGTGGTAACTTAACTGCTTCTGCCGGACGAATCGAACTGGGTAGCGTGGCAGGTTCCGGTTTGGTCAACCTGAATGGGTTTACTCCTGACTATACGGGCATTAGCAATTTTGGAAACATTCGACTTGCACCAGTTGCTTCCGTAACCACTCGCGGTGAAAGTGGGGGTGCGATTAATTTACAAGGGAGACAAATTGCGATCGCCAATGGCTCGATCGTTGACTCCAGTACCTTAGCAGCCGGAACAGGTGGCAACTTAACACTACGAGCAACCGAAGCCGTAGAACTATCTGGAACCATACCCGGTACCCCCATACCCAGCTTCATATTGGCGCAAGTCCAGCTGGGAGCAACAAGCAGAGGCGGCGATATCACCATTGAAACCAAACGTTTGCAATTAACCGATGGCGCACAGATTAGCGCGGTCACCTTTGGACAAGGAGATGCAGGCAATTTAACCGTCCGTGCGACTGAAACAGTCGAATTGCTCGGTGGGTCAGTTCCCGGTGCTACCCCCACTGGCTTACTTGTGCTTACCCAATTCCCAGCTACCGGTCGAGCAGGAGACTTGACGATCGAAACCTCGCGCTTGCTGGTAACAGGAGGTGCTGCTATTACGAATAGCACGTTTGGGCAAGCAGATGCAGGTTCGTTAACAGTACTTGCCGAAACAATTGAGGTATTGGGAACTACCGTCGATGAGCGAATTCCCAGCGGTTTGTTTTCCGAAGTAGACCAGCTAGGAACAGGCAATGCAGGCAATTTAAGATTGGAGACCGAACGCTTGCTCGTTACAGATGGTGCCCAGATTGGCGTGGGTGTCTTGGGGCAAGGAAACGGGGGTAATTTAACTGTTAAAGCTACTGAGGTAATTGAATTACGCGGTACTTCAGCCAACGAACTCCTTCCCAGCGGTCTATTTGCCGAACTTACCCCGCAAGCGATCGGCAAAGGAGGCAATATAACTTTAGAAACCCAACGCTTGCTGGTCACGGGTGGCGCTCAGATTAGAACTGCCACGTTTGGGCAAGGAGATGCAGGTTCATTAACCGTGCTGGCCCAAACTGTTGAGGTATCGGGGAGTTCTGCCAGCGATAGATTTCCTAGTGCTTTGTCTACTGGTGTCGGTCAAAGCGCGATCGGTAACAGTAATGAATTGCTGATTCAAACTCAACGCTTGCTGGTCACAGACGGTGCCCAAATTGGTTCTGGTACCGAAGGGCAGGGCAATTCGGCCAATGTAATAATCCGAGCGCAGGAGATAGAACTGCGCGGTAAGAGACCCACTCTTCCTTTTTCCAGTGGTTTGTTTGCGACTGTCGAGCCAACTGGTAGGGGTACGGGAGGTAACTTGTCGATCGAAACCGATCGCTTACAAGTAACTGGCGGTGCAAAAGTGGAAGTCGCCACCTTCGGACAAGGAGATGCGGGAAACTTGTCTGTACTAGCCACCGAAAGCATTTTATTATCAGATGCGCCAGCCAATGCCCTATTTGCCAGCGGTTTGTACGCTAGGGTGGTGGTATTGCCGGAATTCGGAATTGTAGGGACAGGTCGGGGGGGAACTTTAGCGATCGCAACTCCTCGCTTGCAAGTGGAAAATGGCGCGACAATTACAGTCAGCGACGAGTCGGGAGTAAAAGGGGCAGGCAACCTTCAAATTGATGCCGATACGATCGGTTTAAGCGATCGCGCCATCATCACTGCTGAAACCGCTGCGGGAGAGCAGGGTAACATCACTCTCAACGCCACCGACATCCAACTGCGCCGCAATAGCCGCATCACTACCGACGCCTCTGCTACCGCTACGGGAGGCAACATTAATATCAACAGCGACATTTTGCTGGCCTTTCCAGGGGAAAATAGCGATATCACCGCCAATGCCGTGCAAGGTGCAGGGGGACGCATCGAAGTTAGCGTTCCCAACATCTTCGGTATTTCCGCTCTCTCTCGAGAACAGTTAACAGGTTTACTCCCACCAGAAAGTACCTTAAATCCCGTCTTCCTTTCTACTAGCGACATCACCGCCATTTCCGAAGCGGGGTCGCAACTGAGCGGACAGGTAATTTTTAGCACCGCAGGCATCAACCCAGCCCAAGGATTGGTAGAGTTGCCTCAAAACGTAGTTGACCCAGATGCCTTAATTGCTGCTAACCCTTGCGTACAAACAACCACAAGTGAATTAGTAATTACGGGTAGGGGTGGCTTACCTGTTAATCCCGCCCAACCTTTAGGTGACGATCGAGTGCAAGTTAGTTGGAGTGAGTTACCTAGTGGAGAGGTGGGACAGAGGGGGACGGATTTTCATCCTTCATCCTTCATCCTTCATCCTTCATCGATTACACCTGCTACTGGATGGACGATCGACGAACGAGGTCGAGTAACCCTGAGAGCTTATAATCCGAATCCGGGGAATAACTCTTCTCGGCGCACTGGACAGGCACAAGTTGTCTGTCACTCTCATTAAGCAGCTAAGCATTTAATTTGTATGTTTAGGCTGATGAAATGGGTGAATAACAACAGGAATTGACGGTTTTATCGCTAAATTAGAGATATACAAATTAGATTGATTTTAGGTTAATAAATAGTAGCCTAATTTAGCTAGGGAAAAGGTAATGGCATCTTCCTACTTATCGCTGTGGATTAATTTAATACGTGCTATGGCTTTAATTGGGGTAGTTGCCAATTACCCAGCACAATCACAAATTACGCCCGACAGCACTTTAGGTAATGAAAATTCACAAGTAATTACCGATCTAGAAATTAATGGCATAAGAAACGATCGCATTGATGGTGGTGCGATTCGTGGCTCGAATTTATTTCACAGTTTCCAAGAATTTAATATCAATGAAGGAAGAGGCGCATATTTCTCCAATCCCGATGGCATTACCAACATTCTCACTCGCGTCACCGGGACAAATCCTTCTCATATTTTGGGAACTTTAGGAGTATTGGGAAATGCCAACTTATTTTTTATTAATCCCAATGGCATTGTTTTTGGGCCGAATTCACGTTTAGATTTACGGGGTTCGTTTTTCGCTTCAACTGCTAGTGGCATTGTATTTGATGAATTGGAATTTAGGGCGGTTAACCCAGAAGCACCACCCTTACTAGCAATTAATATTCCGATCGGTTTGCGATTTCGAGATCGTCCAAGCGCGATCGTCGATCGATCTTCCGTAACGCAACCATCACCCCTGCTGCCTTTTCTAGAACCTATTTTCAATCAAATTGGTTTAGCTGTAGACTCCGGCCAAACATTAGCTTTGATTGGTGGCGACATTCAATTAAATAACGGCTCTTTAACTGCCAGTAGCGGACAAGTTCTTTTGGGTAGCGTTGCTTCTGGAGATTTAGTTAATTTCGTTCCCACTCCATTCGGGTTGACATTAAATTATGACAACATTCAAAGCTTTGGCAACATTCAAATCGCTAATCGAAGTTCGATTAACACCAGCGGAGCGGGTGGTGGCAGAGTAGAAATCAGAGGCAATAACGTCAATATTAGCGGTAATTCGGCAATTTTTGCCCTAACTCAAGGAGACGCGAACGGCAGAGGTGTGAATATCCGGGCTAATTCATTACAGATTTTAGAGGGAGCGCAAATATCCACTTTTACATTTGCACGAGGAGCGGGAGGCGCGATCGCGATCGACGCTACCGACTCAGTGGAACTCTCCGGCGTGGGGACTGCCAGCTTTCAACAGTTTATCAACCAACTGATTGCTACGGGAACTATCCAGTTTTTGGAACCAGTAGTGCTGGTAACTGCGGCGGGTGGTGCGGGAAAAGCAGGAGATTTAACGATCGAAACCGGACGCTTGTTGTTGCGTAATGGGGCGGGAGTCGGAAGCGTTGCCTTGGGTACCGGAGATGGTGGAAATATCATGCTAAGAGCCAATGATATCGAAATTGTTGGTTCTGGAATCAATAGCGGTACGCTGGCGGGAAGCACCGGAAATGGGGGGAATATCGCGATCGATACGGGACGCTTAAGCGTGCGAGATGGCTCAGTGCTGACTACTCTCACTCTCGGTCAAGGATCGTCGGGTAACATCACCATTAAAGCTACTGAATCGGTAGAAGCATTAAAGGCTCCTGACGGGGTTTTTTCACCAACTTTAATTAATACGACTGCCTTGCGCGGTAACGGTAAGGCAGGGGATATTACGATCGACACCGGGCGGTTAACTGTTGGAGATGGTGCGGTTGTAGACTCCTCCAGTGGCGGCTTCCTCGGTTCCAGTCTACTTTCCACAGAAGCAGGACGAGGGGGTAACGTGACAGTTCGAGCCAGCGAATCGGTGGAAGTGTTCGAGATCTCTGGCAATATCACCGATCGAGGAGTAGTTGCTAGCGGCATTTCTGCTACCACCACCACTAGCAGCAACGGTGGAGAAGTTCGCATTTCTACACCTTACCTACTTGTCCGGGATGGGGGAGTGGTTTCTACATCTTCTTTTATAGGTCAAGGAAATGCCGGCAATATTATCATTGATGCCCAGCAGATCGAAGTCAGGGGCAGTACGAATAACGGTCAAATCGTCAGCCAAATCCAAGCTTTCGCTGGCAGGATATTCAGTACTCCCACTCCCAGCGATCGAGGAAATGCCGGTTCGTTAACGTTGAACGTTAATAGATTAATTGTCCGAGATCGTGCCACAGTCAACGCTCTGAGTTTTACCGGAGGACAGGCGGGCAGCATAACCGTAGTCGGAGATACGATCGCTCTCGACAATCGCGGTAGAATTCAAGCCAACACTACTAGTTCTGGTGGTGGGGGAAATATTAACCTGCAAGCTACAGACATCCAACTGCGCCGGGGTAGCCGCATTACCACCAATGCAGGCACTTCCAACGGCGGTCAAATTAACATTAATAGCGATATTTTGCTGGCTTTTCCCCAAGAAAATAGCGATATTACCGCCAATGCCGCTACCGGATCGGGGGGGCGCGTTAATATCAACACAAATAACATTTTTGGCGCTACTGAAATTACCCGCGAACAAATCCGAGACAGATTAGGACTAACAGACGCGGAATTTGCTGCTTTGCAAGCTACTCCGACTACTCTACTCAACACTAGCGACATCGCCGCTATTTCCCAAGTTGCTGGCCCTTCTTTGCAAGGTACGGTCACGTTTAGCACTTCTGGTATTAATCCAGCCCAAGGTTTAGTACAACTACCTCAAAATGTAGTCGATCCTGCCACTTTGATGGCTGCTAATCCCTGCACTAGGGGGGCAACCAGCGAATTTGTCATCACCGGACGGGGGGGGTTACCTGTCACGCCGATGGAAGCTTTGGGGGATCTTGGAGTGGGCGTCAATTGGAGTGATTTACCTGCTGGGGAGGCGGGAGGCAGGGGGCAGGAGGCAGGGGGCAGGGGGAATTTTCATCCTTCATCATTTACTCCTGCTACTGGTTGGATGATTAGCGATCGAGGTGAAGTAACGCTAACTGCTTATAATGCCAGCAATACTGTTTCTGGACGCATTCCCCTATCTTCTAATCTTTGTGGAGCGAATTAAATTAATTGCTAATTTTTATATGAAAAAGCGATCGCAAAAAAAATCTCATCCACATCAACGCCATCGAAAACATTTACTCCTTCCCCCCATCCCCCCACCCCCCCATCTCCCCATCCTCTTGTTGGCTTTACTGTTTATCTTTTCAATGGCAGCACCATCAGTAGTTGCCCAAATAACCGCACCAACAACGATCGCGCAAGTGCAGCCTGGAAAAGCCAGCTATGACAGCGGTAATTTTGAATTAGCAGCGCAAGAGTTGGAAGCAGCAATTGCCAATTTTGTGGCGAAGGGAGATCGTTTGAGTCAAGGGGTAGCTTTGCGGAATCTTTCCTTGGTGTATCAAAATATGGGAAATTGGCAAGCCGCAGAAAAAGCGATCGCGGATAGCCTCGCCATTTTAGAAACACAACCAAAAAGCGATCGTCAAATCAAGTTTTTAGCAGAAGCTTTAGACGTGCGAGGAAGGCTGGAACGAGAAACTGGAAAACTAGCAGACGCACAACAAACTTGGCAAAAAGCAACAGCCCTTTACCATCAAATTGATGATGCTACCGGAATTGCTTACACTCAGATCGCTCGAGCCACAGCACTGCATGAATTGGGATTTTATCCCAGAGCTTGTCAAACTTTACGAGAAATATTAGGATTAAAGCCTGAAAAATCTGCTGATTCCCAATCAAACAGACAAGCTTGTAACCTTTCAGATGCAGAATTAGCCAATCTGAAAAACTTACCTGTTTCTCCCTTAAATACCTTAGCTTTGCGAAACTTGGGAGATATGTTAAATTCAGTTGGCGAACTAGCACAAGCTCAAACAATTTTGCAACAAAGCTTAGCGGCTGCTGAAAAATTGCAATTACCTCAAGATGTAGCTGCTACTCAATTAAGTTTAGGTAATAATTTCGTTGCTTTAGCACTAAAAAATGCTAATCAACCTGAATTGAAAAACCAATATAGACAGCTAGCTTTGAATGCTTACCAAGCAGCCGAAAAGTCGCCTTCTTCCACTTTGCAATTGAAAGCAAAACTCAACCAACTCAGATTGTTAGTAGAAAGCGAACCCAAATCGGAACTCCGCTCTTTATGGCAATCTATAGAAAAGCCCTTAATGAGTTTACCCGTCAGCAAGGCAAGCGTATACGCACTGATTAATTTTGCCGAAAGTCTTTTGAAAATTGACGAAATGGAGCGCGATCCGACTTCTTCTTTTTACGTGTTTCTCCCTATCGAATCAACGTTGAATTTAGCCATCCAACAAGCAAAAACTTTAGGTGATGTAAAATCCCAAGCTTATGCAATGGCAAGTTTGGGAAAAATGTATGAAAGGCATCGACAATGGCAACCAGCAGAAAATATTACTGCCCAAGCTTTGAGTCTGGCTTCTCCTTTATCAGCACCCGATATTACTTATCAGTTATTCTGGCAGTTAGGCAGAATTTACGCCGCGAGAGGAGATATATCAAAAGCGATCGCGAATTATTCCCAGTCAATCGATACATTGGCATCTCTCCGCAGCGATTTAGTTACGGTTAATCCCGACGTGCAATTCTCTTTTCGAGAAAGCGTAGAACCCGTTTATCGAGAATTAGTCAGCCTCCTGTTAGAACCTACTCAAACTACATCTAAGGGAGGGTTAAAAGAAGTCAGTCAAGCCAACCTAAAACAAGCGCGTCAGGTAATTGAATCTTTGCAATTAGCTGAATTAGATAACTTTTTCCAAGATGCTTGCGCTCAAGCTAAACCGAAACAAATTGATGAAGTCGATCCCGATGCTGCGGTATTTTATCCAATTATTTTAGCCGATCGCTTAGAAGTAATCGTATCAATTCCCGGTGAACCCCTGCGTCACTACGCTACTAAAAAATCCCAACCCGAACTCGAGGAAATCTTCCAAAAAACGC
>CAZJJR010000250.1:0-9814 GCA_964546365.1 uncultured bacterium
GCGACGATCGCGAATCACCTCAAATACCTGAGACAGAGTATCGGCTGGCGGCGCTACCTTTTGAGAGTCCACTTGATGAAAACAACTCCTCTCACCAGTGTGGCAAGCAATATCTCCCACCTGCTCCACACTTAGGAGTAGCGCATCGCTATCACAGTCATAACGAATACTTTTCACATTCTGGACGTGTCCGGAAGTTTCTCCTTTCGGCCACAACTGAGCGCGGGAACGACTCCAAAACCAAGTTCTACCAGTTAAGAGAGTTTTTTCTAACGACTCCCGATTCATCCAAGCCATCATCAACACAGCACCATCCAGATAATCCTGAACAATAGCCGGTACTAAACCCCGTTCATCGTAGCGAATTTCGTCCAGGGGAATAGATTGAGAAAAAGTGGTTGACTCCGGAGCAGGCATACCCGTATTCAAAGGTGGGTAAACAGCAGAATTCAGTGTATCATCTTAATCCTGTTGACTGCTATACGATCGCGACAACTCTACGCCAAAAGAGTTGTTGGGCCGCTATTAATGGTACTGTTAAGACTTGCCGCTTGAGATTTGACAGCACTCCAAGCAACTTGGTGAGCTTTCGATTCTTCGCCGTACCAGTGAATAGCACAATTGAAAGCGGCTCGGTATAACTCTTGGGCCGCCTCTGACAAACAACCTCTTACATCTGCGGGTAAATCTTGATTGCTTTTGTATAACATCTTTCTATTAGAGCTATGTTTGATTACTTAAGAGTCTAAGATTGTTGATCTGCGGCTCGTGACTATCCTGAGGCATATTTTTAGCTACCTAACCCAGGATCGGACTCAAAATTAAGGAGATAACTTTGGTGACCACCTCTTTTAAAACCACCAAATCAGAAGAAATATTTGCGGCGGCTCAAAAACTGATGCCGGGAGGCGTGAGTTCGCCCGTGCGAGCGTTCAAATCGGTAGGAGGACAACCGATCGTCTTTGACCGAGTGAAAGGCGCTTACATTTGGGATGTTGATGACAATCAATACATCGACTATGTAGGTACTTGGGGGCCAGCCATCTGCGGCCATGCGCACCCAGAAGTAATTGAGGCACTCCATAAAGCCTTAGAAAAAGGTACTAGTTTCGGCGCTCCTTCAGTGCAGGAAAATGTCCTGGCAGAAATGGTGATCGATGCGGTTCCCAGTATTGAAATGGTGCGATTTGTCAACTCCGGTACCGAAGCTTGTATGGCAGTACTGCGTTTGATGCGTGCTTTTACCGGACGGGACAAAATCATCAAGTTCGAGGGTTGCTACCACGGCCACGCCGATATGTTCTTGGTCAAGGCGGGTTCTGGCGTAGCGACTCTCGGTTTACCCGACTCTCCAGGCGTTCCCAAATCCGTTACTGAAAATACCCTAACTGCTCCATATAACGATTTAGAAGCTGTTAAAGCTTTATTTGCGGAAAACCCAGGCCAAATTGCGGGTGTCATTCTAGAACCAGTAGTAGGTAATGCTGGATTTATTACCCCCGATGCAGGATTTTTAGAAGGTTTGCGCTTGCTAACCCAAGAAAACGGGGCTTTGCTGGTGTTTGATGAAGTAATGACGGGTTTTCGCATTGCTTACGGCGGAGCTCAAGAAAAATTTGGTATTACTCCAGATCTCACCACGCTGGGTAAAGTAATTGGCGGCGGTTTGCCAGTAGGTGCTTATGGCGGGCGGAGAGATATCATGTCTTTGGTTGCTCCCTCCGGGCCAATGTATCAAGCAGGCACTCTGTCCGGTAATCCACTGGCGATGACTGCCGGCATTAAAACCCTCGAATTACTGCAAAAACCTGGTAGTTACGAGTATTTGGAAAAGATTACCAAAAAGCTGAGTGACGGACTGCTCGAAATTGCCAAGCAAACCGGTCATGCTAGCTGTGGCGGTTATATCAGCGCGATGTTCGGGTTATTCTTTACATCTGGCCCCGTTCACAATTACGAGGACGCTAAAAAATCGGATTTGAGCAAGTTTAGCCGCTTTCATCGCGGTATGTTAGAGCACGGTATCTATCTTGCACCGTCTCAGTTTGAAGCAGGGTTTACTTCTCTTGCTCATACAGAGGAAGATATCGATCGCACTTTAGCAGCTGCGAAAGAAGTAATGTCCGGCCTATAAAAAGGTTTGTCCTCTTTTTAGTGCAGTTTTCTTTGCAACCCCGTCTGTATCCAGGCGGGGTTATTTCATTCTGAGTTCTTTGGCTGCTGGTATTTTACTGGGAGTGGATGGTTCTCGCCACAAAACAAAAGGAATACTAAGAATACCGACGAGCGCTACCACGATCGCCGTCAACCATACCATTAAACGATTTGGCTGATAATTGCTAGTTTCGATTTGTCGAAAAACTTGATTGTAGCGCCAAACAGATAAGGCAATAATTAGAATACCCACTAATACCAAACTCAATCCGAGATTTTGAGAATTAATAAAAGAAGGACTAGCAGTATTTTGTTGTCTGAATGCAGATTCTAATTGTCTGAGAAACAAGCCAAAACGAGCGATCGCAAATCCAAAGCCAATTAAAGCGATAGAAGTACGTAACCAAGCTAAAAAAGTTCTTTCATTAGCTTGATGCTCTCGCTGTCTGTCAACGATTGGTCGTCTATCCATAGAGATAAAGGATGAAATCTGAAATCTGAAGAATAAAAATTCGCTCGTTCATCTTTACACCCTTTTATCCCTATTCATCATCAGCCTAACAATATAAATTAAACGATCGTCGGCTGATTGCTTACTCGAATCGCTAACGGTAATTGGTAAATTGCAAAGCCACTGGATATTCTTCTTGTTTTAGCCGTTGGATAACTAACTGCAAATCATCTTTGGACTTAGCAGAAATTCTCACGGCGTCTCCTTGAATCGAGGCTTGCACTTTTTTAAATTCCTCTCGAATCAACTTGGTAATTTGTTTCCCGATTTCCTGGCTGATGCCCTTTTTAAGTTTGATTACTTGACGAACTCGGTTGCCGCTAGCCGGCTCAACTTTACCGTAGTCAAATATTTTTAGAGAAAGATTACGTTTAGCTGCTTTGGTTTGCAAAATGGTGTGAATAGCATCAAGAGTAAATTCACTATCAGTATTGACAGTAATTTCTTCTTTTCCTAATTCCACTGTAGTTTGCGTGTCTTTGAGATCGTAGCGGCTAATGATTTCTCTGTTGGTTTGATCTACAGCATTAACCAATTCTTGGTAATCAAAATCACTGACAATATCAAATGAATAAGTAGAAGCCATAAGCAATTGTTAGTTGTCAATTGTCAACGGTCGATCTGTTTTATATGGGGGATTTTAGCTTTTGGATTGCCCCTAAAATTAAGCAGCTAAAGAACATTTCGATTTTCGGTCATCAGTCATTAAGTATGGCAGAAAATTATCAATAATTAATTACTGACGACCGAGGGCTAATTTGCGTTAACTTGGATCAGACTGACAATGATTAAAGTAGCAATCGAAAGAGAACCGATCGCAAACATCAGCGCTCGTGCTAACGGTATATTCAAAATATAAAAAACCGAGTGAAGCAATCGGGCTATCAAAAATGCGATCGCTGCTCCTGCTGCCAAAGTAGAATCAACTTTCGTTACATACGCCATCAACGCTGCTGGAGCAAATAGGGTAAACGCTTCAAAAGCATTTTGATGCGCCCAAGTTGCTCTTTGGGCGTAGGGAGGCAACTTATCAACTACCGCTCTGGGAGTCGCTAGCGCTTCTGGCCCAAAGGCGACGCGGGCATAAGCTACCAGCAAAAATGGTAAATACACTAAAACAGCGGCTATGGCAATACAGTAAAGAAAAATGCTAGGCATCGAAACTTGTAATAGGGTCATTCCGTTCTGCAAAACTTACTCAAATCTACCAAGGTCAAACAGCGAAAGCTGAACCCACGCAAATTCAATGCTTGCTTCCTGCTTCATTGAATCCTTAACAGCAGCGCTGTTAAGTTGGCGTGACTCTCCACAGGCTAACCCCGTCGAACTGACGGTTTTTGGATAATTAATTTCTCTCCTGCCAGTGTTCTAAATTGATCCTGGCATTCAAATCTCTATCCAGTTCTGTGCCGCAATTGCCCTCTGATTTCTGGCAAGCAAATACTTTTTTTGTTTAAGAAGAAACTTGCCACGCTCCCTAAACATATTAATCAAAGTAAAACAGAGTGACTAATTTTCTCTGTTCTTCTGCATCTTTACAAGTTTGCAGCAATGTCCGGCTGTCATGAAAAGCAAAGCAAATTAATTGCTGACATCTGGATACTATTTCTTGGTTACACAGAGCGCTGGCTTCCCCTAAAGACAGGTGATTGTTTTCTGGCTTTTCTACCAAGTGCATTACTTGTTCTAATTGTTGGCGCGATTCTTGCGGCTGACGTTCGAGGCTTTGGGGTAGGATGACCGTTAATAGTTTGGGGTCAGCACGCATTGCGCCTCGGATGGCAGCAGCATTAGTACCAGTCGCACCAGAGGTAATTAACCGATTGCCTGATAATACCAGGGCATAGCTCATCATCTCTATGAGATGCTGATGGGTAATGGGAACGTGTCGCGATCCTAACAAAGCGATTCGCTTAGAACCAGTTTGCTGGATCGTCGCGAGTTCTTGTACTAATTCATCAATTTTTGGTAAATCTATCGACTGACTCAAGGACGGTTTGAGGCTGAACAACCTTGTTATTTTAACAGAATATGGAGAGAAGCCCCTAGCTAAAAGTACTAATTCAAGTTGTTAAAGACTTAATGCTTGATAAGTATTGGAAATGGGAACTAAGAGGATTTCGCCCCAACTATAGAGCCGTCTAGTTGGGGTAGTTAACCAGACTTAGCTATGGCTGAGTGACAGCAGTTTTCAGACCTAATTTTTCGATCGCGCGATCGATGTCAAAGTGTTGTGCCATCATCTGACAGATACACTGGACTTTGGCAGGTTCTTGCAGGCGCACTTGACCAAAAGTGTGGTTGATGATTTCTACAGTGGTGAGGGTATCGAGATCCACTGAGAGGATGGGAATTTCTAAATCTTCAGCACGGCTGAGGATAAAGTCGGGAGGAGATACGTGTCCGGTTAAAATCAGACACTGAGTAGAAGTTTCTAGTGCCGCTAACTGGATGTCAGGACGATCGCCACCAGTCACGACAGCCATGTTTCTGCCTTTGCGGAAATATTTCAAGGCTGAATTGACATTCATCGCCCCGATTTTCAGGCTTTCCACCATCAAATCCAAACGATCGCCCCGACAAATCACTTCCGCACTTAGCTGGTGTACCAGTTCCTTGACGCTCACGCTTCGCAATAAAGCGCTGCGCGGCAGAATTCCCAATACGGGAATATTTCGGTTTTCCAGAAATGGCGTGACTTCTGTTTGTAAGACTTCTAATTGATCGTGGGGAATATCATTGAGCAACACCCCAGATAAGCGATCGCCTAAGCGCTGCTTCGCTGACAATATTTTATGTACCGATAGTACCGATTCCAACCTTGCCACTAGGAGAATTGAGGCATCAACCACTTCCGCCGTTTCTAACAAGGACATCTCAAACAAACTGCCCTCATCAAGAGTTCCTGGCCCTTCTAACAAGATTAATTCGCCCAATTCCATTTGGGAAGATTCTGCTAGCAAAGCACGATAATTTACTCGATCTTCGCCCCTTAACCGTTTTTCGATGGTTGGGACATCCAGAAATAAAAATGTTTTTAGCAAGCGGTTTGGCGGCAAATTGAGGCTATCGGCTAAAAACTTGACATCCTCATCGGTGCCATCATTTCGATCGTTGCTCCAACAGGTTCCTACCGGCTTACCGTAAGCAATATCAAGCTGTTTTTCCTTTAACAGATGAGCTAGCCCTAGAACCGCTGCTGACTTGCCACTGTAAGCCTCAGTCGATCCTATCAGCAAAAATTTTCCCGATTTTGGCACACCCTCTCTCCTACTCCTAGTTTGGAAATTTTGAAATATTGAACCCCTGACGAGTCTTGTCTACTCTTCTAAACGAAGTAATTTCCGGTAGAACCCTTTAGAGAAATCCACTGTACGAGAAGTTTTAAAACTCATTATCACTTCTATTAAATAATTTACGAATTCATTATTAGCCAATGTTACTTCGTAACTCAGTTCGGCATTGCCATCAAACTGCAAGCGACAACGGGTAAGGTCTGATGGTAACATTGCCACATTCCAAGTCGCAACGAAGGGAATGCTTTCCCCGCCTTCTATTTTGCGTTCCCCTTCTAAAACTCCTTTTTCATAAAGGCTGATCGCCTTGGGTAGCCAAGACTTTTTGTTGCCTTGATAATAAGGTGCGTAAACGTTTACTCGTTGCGGATTGGCGGGTGGCAGCTGGTCAATATTCATAACTTATATCTTCCTCCTGTGCGGGCATTTATATGTGCCTAAGGCATTATTCCCAAAATCTTTTATCCGATCGCGCTCGGTCAAGAACCCAGATATTATTAGGCTATCATTCCTGCATCGGGGCAAGGCTTGAAACCCAATTTCTCGGTCACTGTCTAAAATTATCATCGCATTTTGGAAATAGGAGAATTAGAGCGGCGTTTGGGAGAGTGAATCTCGCTTAATTCAGCCCTTACCAGCCACGGTAATTCCCATTTCCAGGAAAATCCCACACCAGAAATCGTCAAATCGATCGAAACAGTAGCGAAGCAATACAACAATCTTGGTTACAATAAGGCTTCATTAGCCTTTATGGAAGCTGGCGGAAATGATCCCAAAGATTCTCGCTGTCAAGCGTTGGATGCCGTAATCGCCATTTCTGTCGATGACAAGCTCTTAGTTGCCTGTACTCTCGGTATGTAAAGGCTGCACGGCTTGGTGTTATCTCATACCCAGTTTCTTTAAAGGTGTCGATAAGTACTGGTGGTTAAATCAGCTAACCTATGCCAGCGAATTCCTGGCCCGAAAACAATTCTTACAACGAGCTCGATCCAATCGGCTCTTTATTATCTGAGTTACCTCCTACGGATGACTCGGAAGGAATACCTAATACTTGGTACGCCGGACGCAGGCGCAAAGCTGCTGTGGTGTTAACCGTAGTTTGGAGCGGTACGATCGCCCTGCATTTATTTTCGTGGGGAATCTGGTTCGTACTAGCTTTGACTACCGTGATGGTATTTCACGCGATTCGGGTTTTGCGATCGCGCCCCCGCGATTTACCCGAACCTTTGTGCGAAGATAACCAAGCTAATTGGCCTTTTGTTTCCCTACTGGTAGCCGCTAAAAATGAAGAGGCAGTGATCGGGAAACTGGTGAAAAATATGTGCAGCCTCGACTACCCGGAGCATCTTTACGAACTTTGGGTGATCGATGACAACAGCACCGATCGAACGCCAGCAGTACTCGATCGACTTACCAAAGAATACCAGCAGCTAAAAGTATTCCGCAGACCAGCAGGTGCTAGTGGCGGCAAATCAGGCGCTTTAAATCAAGTCCTGCCTTTGACTCGTGGCGAAGTGATCGCCGTATTCGATGCCGACGCTCAAGTGTCCGAAGATATGCTGCGCCGAGTCGTACCAGCTTTTACACGGGAAAAAGTCGGTGCGGTGCAAGTTCAAAAAGCGATCTCTAATTCGTCTTTTAACTTTTGGACTCGGGGGCAAACTGCTGAAATGGCTTTAGATAGCTTCTTTCAGCAACACCGGGTAGCGATCGGCGGTATCGGCGAACTGCGAGGCAACGGTCAATTTGTCCGTCGTTCTGCTTTAGAAAGCTGCGGCGGTTTTAATGAGGAAACGATTACAGATGACCTGGATTTAACAATTCGCCTGCATCTCGATCGATGGGATATTGATTTTCTGCTGGAACCTCCAGTAGAAGAAGAAGGGGTAACAACGGCTCTAGCCCTTTGGCATCAGCGCAATCGCTGGGCAGAAGGCGGTTATCAACGTTACCTCGACTACTGGCGACCGATTTTCCGCAACCGCATGGGTACTCGAAAAACCTGGGATATGTTCATGTTTTGGATTACCCAGTATTTCTTACCCACCGCCGCAGTACCCGATTTTTTGATGGCAGTAATTCGCAATCGACTACCCGTTTACAGCCCGATTACTGGGTTGATGCTGGGAATGTCTTTTATCGCGATGTTTAATGGTTTGCGGCGGATTAATAAAGCAGAAAAACTCAGTTTTTCTGATGTATTTTTCATGATGCTACAAACTATCCGAGGCAATTTGTATATGCTTCACTGGGTAGTCATCATGGCTAGTACAACGGCTCGGATGTCTATTAGACCGAAGCGCCTTAAATGGGTAAAAACCGTTCATAAAGGTAGTGGGGAATAATGAGCCAATCAATTTTAGATTTTAGATTTTAGATTTTAGATTAGTGGTTATCAAAGCTAATCCTCGAAAATCTAAAAGATGTTCTGTTTTCACAGTTTGTCTAAAACCTAAAATTGGCTTGTCTCATGGGAAAATAGGGCTTGCTCTCCAATTCCCCACTTTATATTTACGTTTGCGATCGCTAATCTCAAAATTCCTCATCCTCGGCTCCATCTATTTCTTCTGTCTCCCAGTCCGGTAATTTTGACTCGGCATTTTTAAATTTAGGTTTTTCCGGCGCGTTAGCATAAATTATTTGAGAAAATTCATCTGACAAATCAACTATTTCCCCTTTGAAAAATGCAGCAAGGCGTTTCGCACCATCTTCTACCAATCGTTCCTCGTTGACGAGCTCTGCATTCTTAGTTGGCAAATCTTGGAAGGATGGGGAAGCTGCTAAATTTTCATATTTTAAATCAGTTTTATTACTTTCCTGACTTAAATTGCTGTCAGCTAAAGTTTGATTTTGATTTGGCAAATCCTTTTGAGGATTTTCTGCAATTTTAGAAGAAGCCGAATGTGAATTTTCTACAGGATAACTAGGCTTTTCTTCAATAATATTTTCCCTAGCTACCGTAACTTGCTTAACAGCTTTGGTTGAACTCCCTCCACCTCCAGAAGAGTTGTTGTCATTTGTCACTACTTGGAAAGTAATTCTAACTTTGGTTCTTAAGGTAGTTAAAAATGCTTTTTCAATTAAAGGTGATGCTCCTTGTATTAATTTGAATAAATGTTTGCGTTTACTACCAATTACTGCTTCTCTACCATTAAATGAAAGCAAGCAGCTATTGATCCGCAACATTGATTTAGTACCGTCTATTTCAATATTATTAATTACTTGTTGCCAAATTTGTTCGAGATTTGAATATTCTATATTCGGAGCGTCGGTAATTTCCGAGGTTTCATTAACAGGAATAGCTGGTGATATAGGTGGATTATTTTGAATTATTTCGGGCTGAGTAGATGGGATATTTTGATGATGATGAGTAACTTCTACCTGGAAATTATCAGGTACAGGAGTTGTTTTCGGTTGTAAGATCGATGGCTGCGATGTATTCGATGGTGGGGTTGCGAGCGCGTGATTTACGTGATTTGATGGTGGGATTTGGGAAACTTGAATAGTTGTTTCTACCTGCTGTCTGCTATTTGCCGAAGGCAATAATCCCAACAGCGTTACTTCCAACCATAAACGAGGTTGAGTTGTATTTCTAAGTTGAACTTCACTTTCTTTCAAATGTTTTTGTCCGGCCAAAATTGTAGCAATCTGCCAGCTTTTAGCTAACTGACGCAATTCTAGCCAAGTAGGTTTAGTTAAAGCTACTAGATCGTGACGTTCTGGTGCTGTTTTAGCAATTAAAAAATCTCGATAAAAACTTGCTAAATTTTGTAAAACGATCAGCGGTTCTCGTCCTCTTTCCATTAGGCGACGAGTTCTTTCTAAAAGTAATTCTATATTATCCTCTGTCAAA
>CAZJJR010000251.1:0-4887 GCA_964546365.1 uncultured bacterium
CAACCAAGATTTACCCAATTTCTCTAACTCACTTTCAAATGAGCGAACCGTAAGTGTAAGTAATCGAGATATTCGCTAAAAGATTGTACTCCTACTCTTTGGATGCGTTTTCTCATCAAGCGCATTAAACTGGGACGTTTGTAACCGGTGAAATCAAAACCGCGATTGCGCTTGAGATACTGTAGTAAAATTTCAAATTCGGGGTCTGGTGAAACAATACTCATGCGATCGCTCCTTTCATCACCAAGTTCGCTATTGCTGCTGCGATTTCCCCTAATGGTAAGATAAAGTCTACGCAGCCAGTCTCGATCGCTGCTGCTGGCATCCCAAAAACCATAGATGTGTTTTTGTCTTGGGCGATTACCGTACCGCCCATCTTTTTAATCGATCGTACTCCGTTAGAACCATCCATATCAGCACCCGTCAAAACTACTGCGATCGCTCTTTCTCGGTAACTTTCAGCAACTGAATCAAATAATATATCAGCAGACGGACGCACGAAATGTACTTTGGGTGTTTGATTAAGTGCAAGTGTTCCGTCAGGCTTCGCTAATAAATGATAATTTGGTGGTGCAACATAAACTGTTGATGGATTTAGTTTTTCACCATCTTCGGCTGACTTTACTTTTAACAAAGTTCGACAGTCAAAAATTTGAGGTAAATAACTTGGATAATTAGGAGATAAATGTTGGACGACCACTATAGGAACGGGAAAAAAAGGGGGTAATTGAGAAAGAATTTGAATTATAGCATTAATACCGTTGGCGGATGCTGTTAGCGCTACAATATCAAATACTGGTGTATGCAAGCGATCGACTGAAATTAAATTGTTTGAATTATCAGTATTTTTGGTAAATCGATTTGGTTGCTCGATATTCATATTTGATGATTGAATTTGATAAAAGTAAAAAAACCATTTATTAAATTTTATTGTAACAATTTAATAAACTTTTATTTAACAGAAAATATATGCCAACACGCGATATCATTGTCATCGGAGCTTCCGCCGGGGGAGTAGAAGCACTTTCTCAAATCGTGAGGGGTTTGCCAGCCGATTTGCCAGCCGCTATTTTCGTGGTGCTTCACGTTTCACCTCACAGCACTAGCGTTCTGCCCACTATCCTCAATCGTCGTGGCCCTTTACCCGCCGCTCACCCTTCTGACGGGGAGCGAATTGAGAACGGACGCATTTACGTAGCACCGCCAGACCTTCATCTACTGGTCAAACGAGGATATATCCGCTTGGCACATGGCCCGAAGGAAAACCGCCATCGTCCGGCAGTAGACCCCCTGTTTCGCACGGCGGCGCGAGCTTATGGCTCCAGAGTGGTGGGTGTAGTTCTATCCGGAACGTTAGATGATGGTACGGCTGGTTTGTTGACGGTGAAAAGTAGAAATGGAATGGCGATCGTGCAAGACCCCGAAGAAGCTTTATATGATGGAATGCCCCGCAGCGCGATCGAAAACGTGAAAGTAGATTTCGTTCTCTCGCTGTCTGAAATCGTACCAGAACTGGTACGCTTATCTTACGAGCAAGTGAAAGAAAACCCCGACTCGGTGCATTATAGCTTGGCGATCGAATCTGATATGGCGGAACTCGATATGGAAGCAGTGCAAAATAACGATCGTCCCGGTGAAGAATCTCCTTACTCTTGCCCTGAGTGCGGGGGAGTTTTATGGGAACTCAATGACGGAAATTTGTTGAGATTTCGCTGCCGCACCGGTCACGCTTTCGCATCGGAAAGCTTGCTGGCAGAACAATCAGAAGCTTTAGAACAAGCTTTGTGGGTGGCACTGAGAGCTTTGAAAGAACAATCGGATTTAACTAGGCGACTAGCTAAACGAGCAGAGGAAAGCTCCAATCCCCGCACGGCATTACGTTATAAAGAGCAGGCAGAAGAAGTAGAGATGCAAGCAGAAGTAATTCGCAAAGTATTGCTGAATAATCCCGGAAGCGAGCCAAAACCGAGCAATTCCACTGAGAGCAATCATATCAACGATGGACGCGATCGTTAATTGAGGGAAAGGGAAAGAAAGTTTGATATTTTTTTAGGAATTATGGAAAATTTGGCACTTATGCCAGAAACCCGGTTTTTTAGAGGGTTTCTTGAATCCCTCAAAACTACTTTGGCGGACTATAGCGATCCTAAATGAATTGCGAACAACTAAACCCCTCCCAACCCTCCCCTTGGTAAGGGGAGGGCGAGGGTGGGGTTGATTATTTAAATAGGATCGCTATAGTAGCTTTTGAATGCAATTTGTCTTACACAAACAGTAACAAACAATACACTATCCTGATATATAAAAGCGATCGCCTAAAAATTTCATCCTTAAATTGGCTTGGTTAAAATAAGAACAAGTATTTAGATAGAAGAAGAGAACGCGATCGTATTTCCAAAGTGATATCTCAACAAAAATTATTAAGGTTCTTTAGGTAGATTAAATCACCAGCACTCTTTTGATTAAAATAGTAAGCATCTAGGGCATATCGGGGTGCAAATAAAGCTTTGATGGCAGATTAATATCTACCGTTTAAGTATAGAGGGCTGTAGCAATGATGAATTTAACACCACTTACTACGTATCATACCATCCCGATTTACCTAAAGCCACTGAACAAAAATAAGGAGATGTGGCTCAAATGGGTGCATGAAGGTATTCACTACGGTATTCGGGTGAGTAATTTAACAGAATCTATCTACAAGGCACAACAGATGATTGATGCCACGTTAGAGTTAGAAGCAATGGCGGAAGTAGCTTAGAAAAGAATTCAGAATCTTAGAAAAGAATTCAGAATCCAGAATTCAGAATTCAGAATCTTAGAAAAGAATTCAGAATCTAGAATTTAAAATACAGAAATTAAAAACCTCGCTTCCAGATTTAAACTGAGAGCGAGGTTTTTAACTTACTTTCTTTTTGATGTTTGTAGTAAGGGCTTTAGCCCTTTTCGATCGGTTTGAGGACTGAAGTCCTCACTACGAACTATTACCTTGCGATTGAGATTGGTTCGATCGCACCTAACAAATTAGCAGAAGTCGCTGGAATTTGGGGTGCGACGAAGTTACCGGAGTAGAGAACATCTCGTTGTTGCGCGACTACGGGTAAAGCGTTGCGAACTTGTGCTGCTACGGCTACGGTTTTCACATCGTAAGTTTGGGTAACTAGTTTAGGATAAAAGCCGATCGCGATAATCGGAAGTAACAAAGAAGCAGTGATGAATATTTCGCGAGGTTTCACATCCATCGAAGAGTCGATTTGCAACTCGGCATTTTGCTTGCCGTAGAACACTTCCCGCAACATGGAGAGCAAGTAAACGGGAGTGAGGATTAATCCCACGCTAGAAAGCAGCACTACCACGACTTTAAAGCTAGAACTGTAAGCATCGCTGGTAGTTACGCCCAGAAATACCGTTAATTCACCTACAAATCCGCTCATTCCCGGCAATGCTAAGGAAGCCATCGCGCCAGCCGTGAATAAAGCGAAAGTTTTGGGCATCAACTTGCCAATTCCACCCATTTTGTCCATGACTAGGGTGTGAGTGCGATCGTATGTTACCCCAGACAAGTAGAACAAAGCAGCCGCAATTAACCCGTGAGAAATCATTTGCAAAACTGCACCGTTAATACCCAACTCGGTAAACGAAGCAATCCCGATCAACACGAATCCCATATGGGAAATCGAAGAACAAGCCAGTCGCCGTTTCAAATTACCTTGAGCAAAAGCAGTTAATGCACCGTAAACAATGTTGACTACGCCCAAAATCACCAATATTGGTGCAAAGTAAACGTGGGCGTGAGGCAACATCTCAATATTCATCCGAATCAGGGCATAACCACCCATTTTCAGCAATACGCCTGCCAAAATCATCGATACCGGCGCGGAAGCTTCCCCGTGTGCGTCGGGTAACCAAGTGTGTAACGGGAAAATCGGTAGTTTGACACCGAAAGCGATTAAGAATCCTGCATAAGCTAATAGTTCTAATACTAGGGGGTAGTGCTTGTTAGCTAACTCCGCCAAATCGAAAGTAACTGTATCTCCATAGAAAGCCATTCCTAGCGCGGCGATCAAAATGAAGATAGAGGCTAAGGCTGTATAAAGAATAAATTTAGTAGCGGCATAGCGGCGTTTCTGTCCTCCCCAAATGGAGATTAGCAAGTATACGGGAACTAGTTCCAGTTCCCACATCAGGAAGAACAAAAGCAAATCCTTAGCAGCAAATACGCCAATTTGGGCGCTGTACATTGCCAGCATCAGGAAGTAAAACAAACGCGGCTTATGGGTAACTTTCCAACTGGCGAAAATAGCCAGGGTGGTTACTAAGCCGGTTAATACGATCAGTGGCATGGATAAGCCATCTACCGCTAACGCCCAGTTCAAACCAAGCTGAGGCACCCAAGGGTAACTTTCCGTCAGTTGAAATGTTGCGGTTTGTAAATCGTAATGATGCCAAAAAGTGTAAAGAATTAAGGCGAAGTCTGTTAACCCTACGCCGAGTGCGTACCAGCGAACGGTTTTACCTTCTTTATCGGGTAGAACGGGGATGACCAGGGAGGCCACTAGGGGCAACAGAATTATAGTGGTTAACCAAGGAAATTGGGAGCTAATCATTACTGTGAATAAATACTTATCACATACTTCTACATTGTATTAAGTTAAGTAAAGTTTTGAGAAGAGCAGTAAAGAAAAAAATATCGATATTTAGCATAAAAAGTAATAAATACTTATTGGTCTCACGGGGAAGGGCGTGTATGATAGTTTGTTTATGGTTATTTTAGGAATTAAGTCAGCAAAAATCGGCATAATATAGGCACAAGCAGCATTTTGTGTCTATAGACGCCCAATTTCTCGCCACTTCTCACACTAACCTTGATTCGTAGGTTGGGTTGAG
>CAZJJR010000251.1:4952-9793 GCA_964546365.1 uncultured bacterium
TTGGTTGATAGCTGATGTTGGGTTTCGCTTCTCTCAACCCAACCTACAAATATTGAGAAACCCGGTTTCTTCAAGAAACCGGGTTTCTCTCCCCTCGATCAAACTTGGCGATTGACGATACTCCACACATCGCCTTTTAAGCGGACAAGGGGAACGGTGATACTTTTAAAGCCGGTGATGAATGGTTTGTAATGGACTTGCCAGTAGAGGGGACTGATTTCATTTGCGATCGCTTTTAGTGCTTGCACTTCTTCGGCTAATTCTTCAGCCATTTGATTGATTCGTTCGGCATGAATTCGTGCTTGTTCGCTGGCTTCTTCTAGTTGTTGTAGGGGAGTTTGTTGGGCGGCAGTTATTTGTAATTGCTGGAGTTGAGTTTCTTTTTGATGCAGTTTGGCTTCTAAGGCTGCTATAGCATCATCGATACCTTTGATTTCCGCAAATAAGTAGGTATAGGTAAATAAAGTAAAAACCTCAAAAGATGACCAACCAGCTTAAAAGCCTTTGCTGCAAGGGTTTTAGGTTTATATAGCTGGTTGGTCATCTTTACTTTAATTACCATCACCTACTTAGTTCGGGATCTTCTTTCGCTTGACGGCGGTAAGCCTGCGCGATCGCTTCTGGTGAATCGCTGACTACTTCCTGGATTTTTACTGTCAGTGAAGCTCGTTCCTTTTGTAAATTTTTAATGTGAGTACGTATTGTTTCTATCTCTAGCTGTATTTCTTTCATCCGTATTTCCTTCTTATTATTTATCAACTGATGTTTTAGGAGAATAAATTTGGTTTTTATTCTATTTACATAAGTAGAATCACATAATTTTGCTTAAAATTAGAGAGAGGGGTGCTCATAAAAATAATTAAATCGGCTCGTTAAATCTACTGAATCTGCCATCCTCCTAGAGGATAAAACACTTATCGGTCAATGTTTAGCCCACGAAAAAGCACGAACTTATGAGTACAGTTCTACTGGTGGAGGATAGTGCCACCCAAAGGGAGATGATCTCGGATTTTCTCAAGGAAAAAGGATTAAAAGTCACCATCGCAAGAGATGGCATTGAAGCGCTGGAAAAAGTAGCAGCTAATCGACCAGACTTGGTATTACTGGATATCGTCATGCCTCGCATGAACGGCTTTGAGTTTTGCCGTCGTTTGAAATCCAATCCGAAAACCAATCAAATTCCCGTGGTCATGTGTTCTTCTAAAAGCGAACAGTTCGATCGCTATTGGGGACTTAAACAGGGTGCAGATGCTTACATTGCTAAACCTTTTCACCCTTCGGAATTGGCTAATACCCTCAAGCATCTGCTAAGAAAGCAATTACCCGTCAGCTGATTTTAGACGTTAAATTTACCTAACTAACGGTGGTTGCACCTTGGGTGTCGATCGAGAGGGTAAGTAGTTTCGCCTTGACTCCTTCCTTGTGCCAAGCTGCTGCCATTGCTACCGCTACATCTGGTGCTGAGGCGGTATCCGCCAACGCTAATAAAGTTGGCCCCGCGCCGCTAATCACCATGCCATAAGCACCTGATGCCAAAGCAGCTGCTTGCACGGCATCGTAACCTTTAATTAATGCTTGACGATAAGGTTGATGGATTCTATCTTGTAAAGCGGCTTTTAACCAATCACCTCGATGAGATTCTAATCCGCGCACCAATAAACCTAAATGAGCGGTGTTGAAAATGGCATCAGCGCGACTGTATTCTGTGGGTAATACTCGCCGTGCCTCTGCGGTGGAAAGTTCAAAATCGGGAATTGCTACGATCGGTACGATATTTTCATGCCAGGGAATATCGCAAATTTCCCAATCCTCGGCACTAGTAGCTGCTAAGCGACAACCTCCCAGGAAAGCAGGTACGACGTTATCTGGATGTCCTTCGATCGCGATCGCGATTTTCATCACTTCTGTCGGATCGAGAGGTGTCCCAGCTAAATAATTAGCACCGATTAATCCACCTGCGATCGCAGTCGCCGAACTACCCAAACCCCTAGCTAAAGGAACTGCCAAATCGATTTCGATTTCCACTGGCGGTGGAGTTTTACCCAAATGCTGATATAATTTTACAAATGATTGGTAAGCTAGATTGCTCTCGTCTGTATTAACGCGATCGGCCTCTTCACCAGTCACGATTATTTTCACCACCTCTTTTTCTGTAGGTTCTAAGGTAGAAAATTTAAATCGGTTGTAAAGAGTTAAAGCAGCACCAATGCAATCAAAACCAGGCCCCAAATTAGCAGTCGTGGCTGGTACGTTAACGGTAATAGTAGAAGTTGAATTTTTAGTTTCCACGCCCACTCTCTAAATAGCTGTTTTTCTAAGCGGAAAGTACTATAGCCATCCTATTTGAGTAATGAACCCCACCCTAGCCCTCCCCTTGGTAAGGGGAGGGTTGGGAGGGGTCTAGTTGTTCGCAATTCATTTAGGATCGCTATATTTTCTAGCTCAAATATTATCCCACAGGATATCTGCGATCGTTCGCTCTCGCTTTCATATCTTTCGCCGCTAGCGTATACCCTCCATCTGCACCATCTACCAAGTGAACTTCTCGACCAACACCCGCAGAAACCAGGCAAGTCATTAAAACTCGATTGGAAACGTGAATACCGTAAACTAATTTACCCGATTGATAGCTTTTTTCTAAAAAATTAACTAATTCTTCTCTTTGCTCGCCATTTCCAGCAATAATCATCCGTAAGATATCATCGAATTTTTTGTAATCCGTATTAGTAACTAAATTTTGACTGACTAATTTCCAGTCAAAACTTTTTAATTTGATATTAAATAATATCAAAAAATTCATGATTAACGTTTCCAACTCTATCCTTAGCAAAAGCCATAATTTGTTAATACATTTACTAGATGGAGTTTGTACTTTTACCATCCGCGATATACTTTGATTATTTAAAGCTAATTTAATATTTTCCGGCAAAACAGGGTGAAAATTTTCCCAACTTCCATAAGTTTTCGTGATTTTTTCTAGCAATTCTCGATAAACTAAACTTTGTTGTTGACGATCGCCATTAGCCATCACAATTAAACTCAGCACCTCCCCGTGCGGGCTGGGAATATCTTGCCAAGGACAACTCAGCCCTGAAAAATTGGGGTTTTCTGCGGGTGGACTGGTATTTTTCAGATTATAAAGATCGCCAGCGATCGGACTTTTAATTAAATCGGTAGCATAAGTCAGTCCGCCACCTGTAAAGATAGCTTGATGATAATTAGCAGAAATTTTTAGTTTAGCTATTTTTATTTCGTAATTAGCATCATTAACGACTGAAACGGGTACTATTCCTACGCGCAAATCTAGGTTGAACTCTTGTTTGGCGAAATGTTGAGTACCTAGCAAAGCTTCTTTAGCTTTTAAAAATAAAGAAGGCGGGATTAAAATAGAAGCACCATCACCACCAAAAATAAAAGGAATTTCTTTATCGATCGCGATATTCAAAACTGCCATGATGCAGCAAGCACCGATTAAGTTTACATCTTTATATCTGCCAGCTTCGATCGCTTTTGTAGAACCAATGACATCGGTGATTAAAATGTACCAATCATCGGGTACGATGACGAAATTTTGGTGATTGGTAATTTCAATGAAATTAGTTAACGTTGGTAAATCAGAGTAAAAGCTTTCTGAGTACATTTGAGTTGATGGTATGTGATATTTGCATCGGTTTATGTCACCCAGACGAGAATTTATTTAGTAGTTAAATAAGCTTGTTTTTAGTGAGGACTTCAGTCCTCTTCCCTTTAATAAATAAGGACTAAAGTCCTTACTACAAACTAATGTCAGAAATGATTTTATAGCAATCAGGTGGGCATTTGCCCACCCTACATTTTAGAAGTTGCCGTAATTTGCGAGCGCATTTTGCAATCTTTCAATTACTTCTGTCACTGGAATTGCTCCCAATTCTCCAGAAGCGCGAGTGCGAATGCTCAAAGTGTTCGATTCAACTTCCTTTGCACCGACAATTCCCATCACGGGTATTTTGTCTTTTTCGGCATTGCGAATCATTTTAGCCAACCGTTCGTTGCTGGTATCGGCTTCGGCGCGAATACCGAGCGATCGCATTTTGTCGGTTACCTCTTTCGCGAATGGTAAAAACTCATCGCTTACAGGCAACAAACGCGCTTGAATCGGTGCCAACCACAAGGGAAAATCACCCGCATACTCTTCAATTAAGATGCCAATTAGCCTTTCCAAAGAACCGAAAGGAGCGCGGTGAATCATCACCGGACGTTTGCGATTCCCATCTTCCGCGACGTACTCCAAATCAAATCTTTCTGGCAAATTGTAATCTACTTGCACCGTACCCAATTGCCATTCTCGATCTAAAGCATCTTGGAAGATAAAATCGAGTTTAGGGCCATAAAATGCTGCTTCGCCAATGCCTTCAAAATAGTTCATGCCTAATTTTTCGACAGCACGGCGAATCGCATTTTGTGATTTTTCCCAAACTTCATCGGAACCGATATATTTATCAGAGGCGGGGTCGCGGAAACTGAGTCGCGCTTTAAAGTTTTTCAGTTGCAAACTCTTGAATACTGCCAGAATTAAATCCACCACTTTCAAGAATTCGTCATCTAATTGTTCTGGCGTGACAAATAAGTGAGAATCATCGACGGTGAAGCCACGCACTCTTGTTAAACCACCTAATTCACCCGATTGTTCGTAACGGTAAACGGTGCCGAATTCTGCTAACCGGATGGGCAATTCCCGATAAGAACGCAACTCACTTTTATATATTTGAATGTGGAAAGGACAGTTCATCGGTTTGAGTACAAAACCTTGCTCTTTGGCAGCTGCTTCTTCGTCATCTGCCATTAGGGGGAACATATCCTCT
>CAZJJR010000252.1:0-9240 GCA_964546365.1 uncultured bacterium
TACACTCTTTCCCTACACGACGCTCTTCCGATCCACGTTGGAGATCGGAAGAGTGTCGTGTAGGGAAAGAGTGTAAGCTAAAAATAAGCAGTTTCCTTTATTTTAGGCTTGTAACTCCCAATTTTTAGATTTAACATTGAAAATATAGGATTAAAAGCTCCTCTTATTATTAGGCCGTCATTTTGTCATGGACATTCAGCTAATCAACATTGGTTTTGGCAACATTGTCTCCGCAACTCGTGTAGTTGCCATTGTCAGTCCAGAGTCCGCACCGATCAAACGTATCATCACGGATGCGAGAGATAGAGGACAACTGGTTGATGCGACTTACGGGCGTCGTACTAGAGCGGTTATCATTACTGATTCGAGTCATGTAATACTCTCAGCAATTCAGCCCGAAACCGTCGCTAATCGCTTTGTGATTAGTAAAGACGGGGGTAGTAACGAACACTAACCCGAGCTATTTTGAATTTAGATTTTGGATTTTTTTAGTCATTAGTCATTGGTCATCGGTCATTAGTTTGGAGTTAGCCTAAGAATTAGGGCTAATAAATAACCGATCGAAAATGACAAATGACTGATGACGCTTTAAAATCTAAAATCTAATTTCTAAAATGAATAAAATGCAACAAGGCAGACTGATTGTTTTTACAGGGCCAAGTGGGGTTGGTAAAGGAACATTACTAAGATCGCTCCTCAAACATCATCCGGAATTGGAGCTTTCGATATCCGTAACTACCCGCGCCCCCAGACCAGGGGAAATCAACGGACAGCATTATTATTTCGTAACCCTCGAAGAATTCGATCGTATGATCGAGGATGGGGAATTATTGGAGTGGGCGGAATTTGCCGGAAACTACTACGGGACGCCCAGGCGATCCGTAGAAAGATTGATTGCTCAGGGTAAATGCGCGATTTTGGAAATTGAACTAGAAGGAGCTAGACAAATTAGAGAGACATTTCCTAATGCCTTGCGTTTGTTTATTTTGCCGCCTTCTTTGTGCGAATTAGAACATCGCATTCGGGGTCGCGGTACGGAGTCCGAGGAGTCGATTACTCGTCGTCTCCGTCGCGCTAAAGAGGAAATTGAAGCGGCTAATGAATTTGATATTCAAATTGTCAATGACGATTTGGAAGCTGCTCTTAAAAAAATTGAAGCGGCAGTGTTTGCCCATTGTTAACCTCAAATCAAGTCGGCAAAATCAGCAGATTAATTACTATACTCTAGTAGTCAATGAAGCGCGATCGCATTAACCAAACAGGAAAATGCGATCGCGTATTTTTTCCAGCCAATTATTTTAATCTTTCGATTCTTTCCAGTAACTTCAAATACTTTTCTTTCTTCTCATTATTTCTTGGGAAAATGTCAAAACCCGTCTTCGCCAAGAAAACGGGTTTTTATTGATCGCAAATTAGCTAATTGCTAACTAACTTATTGGAACAGATAGTTAGAGATAAATTTGGTTAGATCCAAAGCCAGCAGTGCATAAGCAAACACCGCGCCACCAATACCACCGATCAGAAAGCCGCTAGCGTAGTCGCTCCAACCGTGGGGCGTTTTAAATGTGTCGGGTATTTTAGGTAGCGTAACGTTGCCAACCGGAACGGGTGGTTGGCTACCAGCATACAAAGAAATCGCTATTGTGGAAATTACGATCAAGCCGATAGTTGATAGTAACCCAGCCAAGTTTGCAATATCGGTATCGCGTAGCGGCCCTAACTTAGCAAAGGGGCCAATCAACCAATAACCGTGAGCCATACCTACCTCTAAACCTCGACGCATTGAGGAAATTCCCTCGCGTAAAGCTGGCAGGTTGTTGATGTACGCTTTCACGATACCGGAAGAATTAATTGGTGTTTCTAAATTACCAATTTGAGAGTCATCAAAGGCGGGATGAACAACTTCTCGATTTCTCGGATCTCTTGGTCGATCTTTCGATCGATCGATATCTCTAACTACTGTTTGCATCTTTCTATCCCATTTAAGCGAACTTCAAAAATTAATTGATTTTAGGCTAGATGTAATCTAAACCTCTTACTTAAATTTTACAAAACTTAATTATTTAAATATCAGTCAAAGGTGAGAAACTAAATTACGTATTTATTGAAACAAATTAATTTTATTTACTATTAAATTAACGATCTCTACAATGATGAATAATGTGAGCGAGCGCTTACTTAAATCATTTTATGAAAAGAATCGGATTTACTGAATAGGGTGCGCTAGCTTAAGCGTAACGCACCCTCCTCGCTCTTTGATTTCACAAAAGTTCTTAAGAATCCCAAAAAAACGCTTTTAAGGCATTGGGTGGAAAAGCAAATCGGGAAAATAGTAGTTAATTACAATCAACAAAGCAGCCTGAAGTGATAGCCAAATAGCCGCCAGTACAGGGGCAGTAGAAAGATACCTGACAAAATACTGCATTGCAAATACTCCTATCGATCGAACTGAACAAGCGTAGTGAAGTTCTACATTATCCTCTTTATAAACTGCTGTTCCTGGCGATGAACGACTAACGTCAAACAACCGAGAAAATATCAATTGCTAAAAGAGGAGCAGAAATTAGCGAAGCGATCGGACAATCAACAACAAAATTAAGAATAGGGGAATCGGTGAGACGAGGGGACGAGGTAAATTAGTGATGGGACAAGAAAGAATCATTTTTTAAATTTCTCGCTTCATCCTTCACCCTTTATCCTTCATCCTTTCCCTTTCCCCTTTACTTGGAGAAGCTTCTGATTTAACTTTACGAAAGTTAATTATTAAAAAATCTGCCAAAAGATACAAAAATAAAACTCGCGATTACTTACCAGACGCTAGCAAAACGCCTATAAACAATCGCGAGTCTCAATTTATTAGATCGGAAAGGGTTTTACTAATTTTGCTTGTAACTAAAGTGGGAAGCAAAAACTAGCATACTCTCTCAGAAGAAATCTCCTCGTCCACTTACTCCGCCCAAAGTTAGGATAATTACGGCATTGGGTGGAAAAGCAGGTCGGGGAAAAAGCGGTTAAATTCAATCAAAACTCCCGCAGTGATGGTCATCCAAACAGCAGCCAGAACTGGTGCGGTGGAAAGATATTTTACAAAGTATTGCATGACGGACATTCTCCAAAAGTAAGGTGGCAATAACCTAGCGTGGGGAAACAGGAATTTCCTCTTCCTTAGCAAACATTTCACCAGTGGTGAATTCCTTCAAAGCCAACAGGGGCCATAATGGGCCGGTCAGCATCTTGGAAATTGCCAGAGGAACATTGATGATGATTTCCTTTTCTTCTGGGTTTTTGTCATTCTTGACAGCTTGGAGGTAAGAACGACCAACCCAGCCAATCCAACCAGCAATGTACAGGAACAGGATGCTAGGAATCAAAAAGTCACCAGCACGGTTTAAACGGCCATCTACGACCAAATGGGGTAAACCTTCGGGGCCGCAGAGTGCGCCGGCATAGCGCTCAAACCGTTTTGCACCGGATTGGGGGTCATCGGTGGTATTACGCGCCATTTCTGCCCGTTGTTGGAAAGCGGCAGAGTCTTTGCAAGGCACCAGTCCAGCAACGTCAGCAGAAGCTGCGGGGACAAAAGTAAACCAGATGCCGAACGCAATAATCAGAGCTAACAATCGTCGCATGGATTGTTTCCTTTTGTTACAAAACAATAAGTTTCTTCTACAAGAACTTGAAGTTCTTTATACTTCCAAGCTGACTAAACTAGAAATTAGCCAGTTTTGTAGAGAAACCACATTGATTTTTTAAAGTACCAGTGAATGGCTACAGTTTTAGCAATTGAAACAAGTTGTGACGAAACTGCGGTGGCTATTGTTAAGAACCGTAAAGTTTTGAGTAGCATTATCGCTTCTCAAATCCCAGTCCACCAGCAGTACGGCGGTGTCGTGCCAGAGGTTGCCTCTCGCCAACACTTAGAAACTATCAATCATGGTATAGCCGAAGCTTGTCAAGAGGCTAGTCTAGATTGGTCAGAAATTGACGGTATTGCGGCTACCTGCGCCCCTGGTTTAGTGGGCGCATTATTAGTGGGTTTAACTGCGGCTAAAACCCTCTCGATCGTCCGTCAAAAGCCTTTTATTGGGGTTCATCACCTGGAAGGGCATATCTACGCTTCTTACCTGATTTCCCCGGATTTACAGCCGCCTTTTCTTTGCCTGTTGGTTTCTGGGGGTCATACGAGTTTGATTTACGTCAAAGATTGCGGCGTATATGAAACTTTGGGAGAAACTCGCGATGATGCCGCTGGGGAGGCGTTTGATAAGGTAGCGCGTTTGTTACGCTTGGGTTATCCAGGTGGGCCAGCGATCGATAAGTTGGCGAAAGAAGGTAATCCGAAAGCTTTTCCTTTGCCAGATGGAAAAGTTTCCGTACCCGGTGGTGGCTTTCATCCCTACGATTCGAGTTTTAGCGGTTTGAAAACTGCCGTGCTGCGGTTAGTGCAAAAATTGGAACAAGACTCAGAGAATCCTCTCCCAGTAAGTGACATTGCTGCTAGTTTTCAGGATACTGTAGCGCGATCGCTCACCCGCAGAGCAATTTCCTGCGCTCTGGACTATGGTTTAAATACGATCGCGATCGGTGGCGGTGTCGCAGCGAATAGCGGACTGCGCCAACACCTGCAAGCAGCCGCAGAAACTCACAACTTGCGGGTAATCTTCCCCAGCCTGAAATTCTGCACCGATAACGCGGCGATGATTGCTTGCGCGGCGGCGGATCACCTGGACCGGGGTCATACATCCCCTTTGACTTTGGGAGTGCGATCGAGACTTGCTATCACCGATGTAATGCAGCTTTACGCATAAGAAACCGGGTTTCTGGGGTCTACTGGATGATTCATAGCAACTGAAAATGGTTTACATCACGATCTTTGATGATATTTTGCCTGGTTAATAATCTTTATAAAGATCCCCGACTTCTTCAAGAAGTCAGGGATCTAAGCAGCAAGTTTTCAGTTAAGAATTTTGCCAATCTTCGATCGCACCAATAACAAAACTCGCAGCAGGATGGTTAATTGCGGATTCTAAAGCTGAGATACTACCAGCTTTTGCAGCACTAAGAATCCGCTTCATTAGTGTGGGATTGCTTTCAATTTGTTTAATGGCTTCTGTTGCGATCGTCATTTTACCAGCAGTAGTATCAGTCGAGTAAGATTTATCTAGCTGTTCCAATAATTGCTGAATTTCTGCCGCAGTTTCCGCTAAGTTTCGTTGTTCGGCTTCATTAATTACACCAGCAACTTTCGCACCTTGTTCGATCGTACCACCACTTTGATGACCGATGCCAAAATTGCCGCTTTGATTGTAAATATCGCCTTTATTATCTGGCATAGTATCTCCTTGATTGTAATAGTTTTCTGCATAAAACTTTGGCCGCTGTAAAGCTGTTATTACCATACTTTCTAAACTGATAATTCGATTATCTTTTTCGGCTAATCTAGCTTTTAACTCCTGATTTAAAGTTTTTATTTCATTATAATTATCAAAATATTCGCTACTCAGTTCGGAACGATTTGCACTAGCAGACGTTGCCGCACGGAGTAATACATTACCAGCGCCACGTTTTTCAATTGCCACAATTTCTAACTCTGCCTCTGGGTGGTTTTCGGCTAACTGCTTAAATGCAATTGCTATGGCACGCGGGTCAACATTTTGGTTGTGGTAGAGGTCAAGAGTATCAACAATTGGTTTAATAAAATCACCGAATTCTCCATCTGCAAAAACTTCTTGATGATTATCGGGTTTGCGAAATGGATCGGGGTTATATTTTGTAGGCAGGCGCATATAAACATATTCGCACCTTACACCGTCGAACTTAGTTCCCCTCGTAATTCCCCAATCTTCAATATATGCACCAGTGAGAGTAGCACCAGTAAAATCGGTTTTATCTAGCTGTGTTTGTACTAATTTTGCTCTGGATAAATCGGCATCCTGTAAGTTAGCATTGCTGAGGTCAGTATTGATGAAATTAGCATCGGCTAAATTAGCTCCTTGTAAGTGAATTCCTTGCAAGTTGAGACTGCTAAAATCTTTATCTTGTCCTTGTCCTGTTATCAAAACCTCTCGCACTTGTGGGATGTTTAAATAAGTTTTTCCAGGTCTAGCAAAATTTAAATTTTTAGTTAGTTTAAAACAAGTGCGAGTAAGAATAGCATCTCTGAAGTCAGTATTTTTAAGAGTTGCTTTTGTGAAATCACTATCAGTTAAATTGGCATCACAAAAACTAGTTCCTCCTATTGCTGCGAAGGCAATAGCAATTGTACGAATCCAAGCATATCTGGGGTCTCCTTTTATGGCACGCCTATCGGTATAACTATACAACAATGTGAATATAAAAGCAAAGGAAAAGGCCGTAGCAATGGTAAAGGCAAAGGTGATAGCGACTAAACTGGCGCTTATAAAGCTATTAGCGAAGTTTATGGTGAAGCTGCTAGCAATGCCACTAGCAAAGGCGAAGGCACTGGCGAAGCCGAAGGTGATAGTGAAGGTGATGGCGATGGAGTTAATTCCTCGATAAATGGAGAGAAAACTAAAACCTAAAATTAAGAGATTAGCCAGCCATCCTAACACAACTGCCTCTAGTCCGCTATTTATGTAGGACGATAAACCTCGCATTATGGCTGTTATATAGGGCCAAAAACTAAATATTTGTAACAGCACCACACAAGCAAACAACAGCGTAATTACCCATCGCTTCGGCAATCCAGCTTTCGCTCCCACAAACTTAGCACCAGTCAGATTAGCCTTACTAAAATCAGTTCCGCTGATATCTGCTTCCGAAAAATCCGCACCCGATAAATCTTTACCTTTAAAAGACAAACATCGTAGATTTTCACCTCGAAAATCTCTCCTTCCCTCTGCATAGCGCTGCAATACTTCGCTTGCTTTCATACCGAGAACGCATAATCCTAATTTCTTTCACCACCATATTCCGCTGTTTTAACATAGCCAGATGTCCGCCGTCTAGAATTTCGACCTCAATAGACAGCATAATTAAACTTTTAAATTACTATAACTATGTCAATTTAATGGCAGATATAAGCAAAGTTGACTTATAGGCAAAATAAAGATAGAATAAAGATAATTATACATACAAAAAAGTTAATCCAATTTATTAATCCCCAAAATCTATAATATGTTAGTAACGATCGAAATACCTCAGGAATTAGCTGCCCAGTTGAGCAATCTTGAAGAAGATATACCCGAAATTCTAGAATTAGGTTTGCGCGAACTTAATGCTAAAGGTCAATCGGGTTTTTCTGGTACAGCAGAAGTCTTAGAATTTCTGGCTAAACTACCCACACCGCAAGAAATATTAGCAATACGCCCATCAGAAGCTTTGCAAGCTAAAATTGATGAATTATTAGAAAAAAATCGCACTACAGGATTGACTGCCGCAGAAGAAAAAACTTGGCAGCAATACCAATATTTAGAACACTTGGTACGTCTTGCTAAATCTGAAGCTTATTTGAGATTGAAAATATCGTGAGTCGTACTTATATATCATCTACCCTGCGACAACTGGTTTACGATCGCGCTAACGGTTGTTGCGAATACTGCTTGATTCCAGAAGCAACATCCTTTGCCAAACATGAAATCGACCATATTATTGCTGAAAAACACGATGGGTTAACGGAAGCTGAAAATCTCGCACTTTCTTGTACAGTATGCAACAAACATAAAGGCAGTGACTTAACTTCGATCGATCCCGAAACAAGTCAAATTACTCCACTATACAATCCTCGTCGCGATCGTTGGTCGGAGCATTTTCAATTGAGTGATGGTCAATTCATTCCCCTGACAGCAATTGGTCGCGTTACTATTCGCTTATTACAATTAAATCACCCAAACAGAGTTAAAGAACGTCAATTACTAATTGCTACCAATTTGTTAACTTTGCCAGACTGAAAGGACAACATAAGCGCGATCGAGATTTGTATGCGATCGCCTATACTCTCAAAATATCCTCAACAGTCAATTCCAATTCGGTAAAAGTAGCAGACATAATCCGATCGCTACCTCTATAAGCAGTCATTTTATAAACTCCATTCTCATCTAATAAATAAACAAACACAGTAGGCACTTTCGGATTACCTAAATAATCTCTACTCCCAATCGCTAAATAATCTACAATCCAATATTCACGAATACCCAAACGTTGATATTCATCTAATTTATCGATATAATCATCTTCCCAATTAGTTGATACTATTTCCACCGCTAATTGCAAAGGTTCGCGCAAAGCAGAATAAGCAGAACGGTTAGCACGCCAGATATCTAAACCAACCACGCTAACATCGGGAAATCTTCCCTGCTCTTTACCATTTTTGGTTAAAGTAGCAATCATAATTCTACCCGATACTTTATAGTTTAAATTCAGGCGATCGACTTCTCTATCAAATAGTTTATTAAGGAAATCTGCGATATCATCGTGCTGTCTAGTTGCTAAGATTTTCACAATTTCTCCATCGACTAATTCATAGCGACCATCATCGGGATATTGGGCTATAAATTGCTCAAAAGTGAGGTTTGGCTTTGACCGAGTTGAAATGGCAGTCATGCTATTTACCTGTGTATGCGATCGAAAAACTTATATCTATATTAATTATTAATTAAATTGTAGGGTGGGTCAGAGAAGCTGATCAAATTCTCTGACCCACCCTACAATTTGATTTATAGCAAAAGCTGAGGAGATTAGGACGAGATAAATTTCTCAAACCCTTGTTTTGTTAAGCTTTTCCCTTCTGCCTTCTGCTATACTACGATTACCCATTTCCTAACAAGCAATTTTGTTACTCAGAACAAGTTCGTGACTTCTTTGAGCAAGTTTATCCAAATCTAACTGATTGTTTTCATCTAGAAGATTTTCTTTCTGCAAAAACTCCAAAATCGTTAAAGATAGCAGCATTTCCATCTGCTTGGCTCGACTGCTGAGGAATTGATGAGTTTCCAGATTTTCGGGGAAGCGCTCTATGCAGTCGTTCGTATAATGGGAAAATGCTCTAACTTCTTGTAGGAGTCGGATCAAGTAGCTGGGGCATTCGCAAGCAATTATGTGGATCGATTCGGAAATCGCTACTAGTTGCTCGTCAGAAAGTTCTAAGGAGATTTGTATTGTTCGATCGAAATTCACCATGATCCCAGATAGGTAAAGTTTTCATCTCTTAATCGCTGTACAAGCATTGATTGATAAACCTTTTGATAGATCGAAGTCAGGACTAACGATCGCAGTTGGAAC
>CAZJJR010000252.1:9281-9538 GCA_964546365.1 uncultured bacterium
CGAGACTAATTTTTTATATACGATTTATAAATTTTATATTTTCTTAAGATTTTCTTTTATTATACCGATCCCCGATCGGAGTGCCACCAATCTCTCCACCTGTCCGAGACCCCTGCTGCGAATGCGAACAGAGACCGCACTCGAGTGAAGTAAAAGCGATAATACAGACGGATTGACGGTAATTTTATTGACAAATTTAATTAACCACACTTATTTTTAAGCGCGTGTCGATCGAGAATGCGGTGAATTTCAGCAGC
>CAZJJR010000253.1:0-9449 GCA_964546365.1 uncultured bacterium
CTCCCATTGCCAAACCTTTTTTTTTTTTTTTTTTGGTGTAAAGGGCAACTGCGATCGCTAGTTTGGGTTCTGCTGCCTCCTTTTCCACCGCAAGCGCGGCTTGCCATTGTTTGATAGCGCTGTCAACATCGCCTTGTTCGTATTTAATCAATCCGATGTTGTTAATGGCTGGCCAAAATGTGGCATCTACACCAACGGCTTTTTGATATTGAGCGACCGCTTCCGAATAATTTTTTAATCGATAATAGGAATTACCAAATCAAATAAAGCATCGCGGGAATTGGGTTTGAGCTTTAACCCCTCTTGAATGGCATCGATTGATGCTTGGTACTTTTCTTGCTGAAAATAAGCCGATCCCAGCGCAAATTGAATCGCTGCTTCGTTAGGGTTGAGAACTTTGGCCTTTTGTAGTGCCTCAACGCCTTTATCGGCTTGATTTGTTTGTAAATAGAGCCCTCCTAAGAGGAACCAAGCTTGATAATTTTTGGGAGCTAACTGAGTGGCTAACCTTGCGCGTGACAAGGCTTGTTCGTATTGTTGGAATTGTGCTAGCTGGGCAGCTTCTTGCGCTAGCCCGACGCCCTGCTGCTCTAGCTGGTTTGAATCGAGTTGCAGGGTGTGGGGTACGAGTGCCTGCCCGAAAACTGGCCCAGCTATACTCCAAATACCAAAGATCAGCAGAAATTTAAACCAAGATTTGCGATTAGTGGGCACAGTACAGCCTCGAAATCAAAAGATGTCTTCTACTAGCTTCAACCATAGTTACAGGTTTTCTAGACAAATATTACATTTGCCCGATCGAGCCTTTTTGTAAGGTGTGACCCTTAACGGACGTACTACCACGCCCTGTATTCCCTTAATCCATGAAGGCAGGAAATACTTTTTCGATCATGTTAACACTGCCATTTATCGCTAGGGGCTAGGGGAAAGAATGAAGGATAAAGGATGAACGATGAAGTAAAAAGAAATGAATGCTTGACTTATGCCTTGGAGCCTTCTGTCTTGGAGCTTCCTGCCCTGAAACCCATCCTGATGGAAAATTGCGATCGAAGAATTAATTATAGGTTAGTAGAAAGTGCTTTCTATAACATCATAAATACCCTACTGGGTGATGCTTTATAGATTGAGGAATCGTTAGTATTAAGAAAAATGAAGCTTTAAGGTATCATTACGGTATTTTATTCATCCTTACGCAAATTCTGTCACTAAGACTAGGCTGCTTCTCCCCTAGTAAACAAAAACGGTAAGGGGCTGTTCTCTAGTTGCGGATTAGAAAAAATTAAGATTATGCAAATTCCATTTATTGGCAAAAAATTTGACCAGGGCAAACAAGTCAGCCAGCGGACTCCCTGGCTGGTGGGATTGCTCGCTGCCAGTCTATTGAGTGTCTCTGCTGGCACATACTTATACTTAAATCGAGCAACACCTAAGTCAGACATTGCCAGTCTGACGGTAGCAGTGCAATCAAGAAATATCAATCTGCGGATTACTGCCAGTGGAACGGTTGTTCCCGTGCAAACCGTTAACCTCAGCCCGAAAACAGCTGGGCTGCTAGCTGATTTGCGAGTAGAACAAGGAGATGTGGTAAAGCAAGGGCAAATAATTGCCCGGATGGATAATGAAGACATCCAAGCTCAGTTATTGCAAGCCCAAGCGAGATTAGATCAAGCGAAAGCAAGCTTAGATAAAGTACGGGCTGGAAATCGCCCGGAGGAAATAGCTCAAGCCAGAGCGCGTTTAGCCCAAGCACAAGCTCAATTAGCCCAAGCACGAGCGGGTAGTCGTCCGGAAGAGATTGCTCAAGCTAGAGCGCGTTTAGCGCAAGCTCAAGCTCAATTAACATCGGTGCAAACTGCTAATCCCCAACAAATTGCCGCCGCCGAAGCTCAGGTAAATGCAGCCCAAGTCAGGACGGATTTGGCTAAGACACGGGTAGATAGGTATCAAAGTTTGCAGCAGCAAGGAGCAATTACTCGCGATCGCTTCGATGAAGCAATGGCCGATTACCGGACGGCAACGGCTAATCTGGAAGAAGCGAGGCGACGTTTGGCACAAGTACAATTGGGTACTTCGCCAGCAGAAATTACCCAACGACAAGCGGCGGTGAAAGAAGCGCAGCAAGCTTTAGATTTGCTGCAAAGGGGTACGCGCCAAGAGGAAATCGCTCAGCGAGAAGCGGTGGTAAGAGAAGCTCAACAAGCTCTAGATTTGTTGCAACGGGGTTCTCGTCTGGAAGATATCGCTCAAGCACGAGCATCTGTGAAAGAAGCAGAAGGTAGGGTAGCTCAAATTCAGGTGCAACTGGAAGATACGATCGTCAAAGCACCTTTTGATGGAGTAATTACGCAAAAATATGCTAACGTGGGTGCTTTTGTTACACCTACTACTTCTGGTTCCAATACGGCGGCGTCTACTTCGACTTCGATCGTCGCGATCGCTAGAGGTTTGGAAATTCTCGCCAAAGTGCCAGAAGTAGATATTGGTAATATCAAACAAGGACAAGCGGTTGAGGTAGTAGCGGATGCTTATCCCGACAAGGTATTTAAAGGTAGCGTGCGTTTAATTGCGCCGGAAGCAGTCGTAGATCAAAACGTAACTTCTTTCCAAGTACGGGTAGCGCTCGATACGGGATTGGATGAATTGCGATCGGGAATGAACGTCGATCTGACTTTTTTGGGTAAGGAAGTACAAGGTGCTTTGGTAGTACCGACAGTTGCGATCGTTACTGAAAAAGGACAAACCGGCGTGATGATACCGGGTAAGGAAAATAAACCTGAGTTTCGTCCGGTAACGATCGGTACAACTATTCAAGACCAAACCCAAATTCTCGATGGTATAAAAGAAGGAGAACAAATATACATCGACTTGCCCAAAAATTATCGACCACAACCAGAAGAGTGAGGGGAAAGGAACTAGGAGCTAAGGGCTAGGGAAGAGGAAAAGAGAAAAGATGTATAAGGGAAAGAATAGTTGTTTTGTATTGTGAATTTTGACTCCTGACTCCTGACTCCTGACTCCTGACTTCTATAATTCCCCAATCGAAAATCGAAAATCTAAAATTGAAGCATGGATATTGTTGAAAGCATCAAAATGGCAGCCAAAACTTTGGTTGCGAATAAATTGCGAAGCAGCCTTACCATGTTAGGGATTATCATTGGTAATGCTTCTGTAATAGCAATGGTGGGAATCGGACAGGGCGCTCAAAAACTAGCCTCCGAACAGTTTGAATCATTGGGGCCAAACGTATTATTTATTATCCCCGGCAATCAAAACGCGCAGCGCAACAGAGATGTACCAAGGACTTTAGTATGGGAGGACGCGAAAGCGATCGCAAATCAAGTTCCTTCTATCAGTGAAGTTGCACCGCAAATTCAAGGCAGACAACCAGTTGTTTATAGTAATAAAAATACTAACACTCAAATTTTAGGAGTGACGCCGGAGTTTCTGTCAGTACGCAGTTTCGATGTTAACAAGGGAAGGTTTTTTACAAATCAAGATATCAAATCGAATAACCAAGTAGTTGTACTGGGATCGGACGTAGTTAAAAAATTATTTAACAATCAAAATCCGATTGGCGAAAGAATTCGGGTAAAAAATCTCAGTTTCTTGGTAATTGGTGTGATGGAATCTAAAGGCTCGTTCCTGGGAAGTAACCAAGATGATGCCGTTTATTTGCCGCTTACGACAATGGCGAATCGCATTATGGGACGTACTTCTCCTTACGGAATGGAAGTATCGTTTATTTCCGTTTCTGCCAAAGATTCTAATAGCATTAGAGCGGCACAATTTCAGATTAGTAATTTGTTGCGATTAAGACATAAAATTACCACCGAAGATGATTTTACCGTTCGCACGCAAAAGGATGTGCTGCAAATAGTAGATACGATCACGGGTGCGCTGACACTGATGCTAGCAGCAATTGCGGGAATTTCTCTTTTAGTTGGTGGTATTGGCGTGATGAATATCATGCTGGTTTCCGTTACCGAACGCACCCACGAAATTGGACTTCGCAAAGCAATTGGTGCTACTCAGCATGATATTCTCATTCAATTCATGATCGAAGCGATTATTTTATCAGCAGCAGGCGGTTTAGTTGGTACTGGAATTGGTGTAGGGGGAGTGATGTTAGTGGGCGCTCTCACACCTTTGAAAGCGGGTATATCGCCGATCGCAATTATACTGGCAGTAGGGATTTCTGGCGGTATCGGTCTGTTCTTTGGCGTAGTACCTGCCAGAAGAGCAGCGAAACTCGACCCGATTGTAGCTTTAAGAAGTGCTTAATCTATTAAAAAATCAAAATGCAAAACCAAATCGTTACTCAAGATTCCACCTTGGATATTAATTCTAAACCAGCGATCATTCGGATGGAAGATATTTCTAAAATCTACGGTTCTGGCAATACCGAAGTGTTCGCATTGCGAGGGGTTAATTTAATAGTGGAAGAAGGGGAATATTGTTCGATTATGGGTGCGTCCGGTTCGGGTAAATCTTCAGCAATGAATATTATCGGTTGCTTGGATCGCCCTACTGCCGGTCGTTACTATTTGGATCGGTTGGATGTGTCAACATTAGGAGATGCAGAATTAGCTCGCATTCGCAATCTTAAATTGGGATTTGTGTTTCAGCAGTTTCATTTGTTGGCGCAATTAAGTGCTTTGGAAAACGTAATGTTGCCGATGGTTTATGCGGGTGTACCTGCGGGGGAAAGAAGAGATCGTGCGGCGGAAGCACTGAAGCGGGTAGGATTGGCAAATCGGATGAATAATAAGCCAAATCAACTTTCTGGGGGACAACAACAACGGGTTGCGATCGCTCGTGCAATTGTCAATAAACCTGTTTTATTATTAGCAGATGAACCAACGGGTGCTTTAGATTCCAAAACTACTCAGGAAGTAATGGATATTTTTACAGAACTTAATCAAACAGGTATTACTGTTGTCATGGTAACTCACGAACCAGAAGTAGCTCGTCAAACTCATCGTATTGTTTGGTTCCGAGATGGACAAGTAGTACACTCCCATTTGACTCCTGACGATCTTGGCACTGTTGCTATTTAATGGTAGGGTTAGTTATTGAATAAAATACTTATTATCATATATACAAAAATTCTTAATATAATTAATATGCAAAATGAGTATTAATTAGTTTGATTATTTTAATATTTAAGTGATATTTGATATTCCGTTATAATATCCTAAGAATTTATTATAATTTATAGCAATTATATTTAGACATTTTCATAAATTATAGGTAAGTTACAGCCCTTTCCAGGTTAATGTGGTACATAGAAACCCGGTTTCTATCTTGTACTTCATGTAACTGGAATCTGCTGTATCTAAGTAGGTAGGTGTGAAAAAACGAAGATAAATTTGTAGGGGGCGGGTTTAGTTCGAGTGCTTGATATACAACTGTTTTACTCGCTTATCTTACCCGCCCTGCCCATGTGCTTTTATCCATACCATCCTACTTAGAAACATTAGAGAGTTCTTTCATGAAATGCCACTATAATATTTTTTAGATATTTCTAGAGAATTTGATAAAAATAAAAGCATAAGAGAGCCAACTTCTAATATGAATTACGCTTGGTGCTGCTACAGATCTAACTGAGAATGGAAAAACTTTCAAACTTTTAGATAAATGATATAAGAAAAATTGGTTATCTAGTAGTTTGCCAACGATCGATCGTTGCTATATACTATTGTTTGAACAACGAGCGGAATGATCGCGTTTTAAGATGTAACTACTATATTGTTCATCACATTAATGGATGAAAAACAGTAATGCTGGGCAGGAAAAAGTAAGTTAATACTTTTAAAGTTAAAAATATTAAAGTTGCGTGTTTTAAAGTTAAATTTTAGTAAAATTAAGTCAGTCAAATTTTATTACAAAGCGTGAAAAAAAACTGTAAACAGAAGATCGATATGCAAAAAAGCCAAAAAGAAACTGTTTTAATCGTAGACGATCACCCTGAAAAGTTAGATGAATTAATTAAATTACTGACAGAATATGGATTTAAAATATTTCTGGCCAAAACAGGTGAAATAGCCATAAAAGAAGCGGAGTACAGCCAACCGGATATCATTCTATTAGATGTGATAATGCGGGGAATGGATGGTTTTGAAACTTGCCGTAGATTAAAAAGAAACGAATTAACTAAAAATATTCCGGTAATTTTTATGACTGTCTTATCTCAGACGGAAAATAAGGTCGCAGCATTTGAAATAGGGGGAGTTGATTACGTAACAAAGCCCTTGCAATATGAAGAAGTTTTAGCACGGATAAATAATCACTTAAATCTTCAGAATTTGCAAAATAAATTATTAGAACAAAATGAAATCTTACAAAAAGAAATTAGCGATCGCATTGCAGCAGAAGCAGAAATCAAACAATTAAATGAAGATTTAAAACGTAGAGCCGCTCAACTGGAGGCTACTAATAAAGAGTTAGAAGCTTTTTCCTATTCTGTTTCCCACGATTTACGCAATCCATTACTAGCCATTGACGGTTTCAGTTGGTCAGTCCTTCATAAATATAGTTCTCAGTTAGACGAAAAAGCTAAAAAATATTTGGAAAATATACGTGCAACTACTAAGCAAATGGGGAAGTTGATCGATGATTTATTACATCTTTCTAGCTTAACTAGTAGCGAAATTTCGTTTACTGAAGTTGATTTGAGCCAGCTAGCAAAAAATACTGCTTCTTCTCTACAACTTTCTGCTTCAGAACGAGTAGTTGAGTTTGCGATCGCTGATGGGATCGTCGCGTGGGGCGATCAAATATTACTAGCAGTAATGCTGGAAAATTTATTGGGTAATGCGTGGAAATATACCAGTAAAAATCCCCAAGCCCGCATCGAATTAGGTATTTTCGATCGCAACGATCGATCGCCAGCTAGCAATCCAGTGTATTTTGTCCGTGATAACGGTGTCGGTTTCGATATGGCAGATGCCGATCGCATATTTTGTCCCTTTCAACGCCTCCACCACAAAAACGAGTTTGAAGGTACGGGTATAGGTTTAGCCACAGTTCAGCGGATAGTCCACCGTCACGGGGGACAGATTTGGGTAGAAGCCGTTCCCAATCAGGGCGCGACTTTCTATTTTACTCTTGGTTGAAAGGGAAAAGAGAAAGGAAAAGATCCGGGTAAAAATTAGCTTGTCCTCTATATCTCCCCCTTACCTTACCTCCCCATCCCCCAAGACTCTAAAAAGTTTATCGAATACGGATTGCTTTTTTGCCCGACCCTGGTTAGGATAATCATAACTATTAAATACGGTATTCCTACCAGAAAACCGTAGATTTATGAAGGAGAACGTTTGGATGGGTCTGTGGAAAAGCACCAAAAAACAAAGTAGCTCGGGTATTGGTGCGATATCTTTACTCTTAGGGTTGGCACGACAATCGTGCGAACAAGTGCTGAGAACTGTCAAGGCAAGCTTTGGCCACCCTTATAGTTCCCAAAAAGCTTTTGTATCTTTATTCTTAGTGGGAGTTAGTTTAAGTATCGCGATCGCATCCTGCACTCCTAACAACTCCAATCAAAGCGGTACATCTACTGGTGGGAGTACTCCCGCCGCAAAAACAGGCGATGTTGAATTAACCTTAGTTTCCTATGCCGTCACTCGCGCCGCCTATGAAAAAATCATTCCCCAATTCGCCCAACAGTGGAAACAAGAACACAACCAAAACGTTAAATTTAATGAAAGCTACGGAGGTTCCGGTTCTCAAACTCGTGCGGTAATTGATGGACTAGAAGCAGATATCGTAGCACTAGCCCTCGCACTTGACACCAAAAAAATTGAAAAAGCTGGATTAATTGCACCTGGATGGGAAAACGAAGCACCCAATAATGCGATCGTTACTAAATCTGTGGGAGTGCTAGTAACGCGAGAAGGCAACCCAAAAAATATTCAAAATTGGCAAGATTTAGCAAAAGAAGATGTAAAAGTAATCACGGCTAACCCCAAAACCTCTGGTGGCGCACGGTGGAACTTCATGGCTTTATGGGGTGCGATAACTCAAACTGGAGGCGATGAAGCAAAAGCACAGCAATTCGTCAACCAAGTTTTTAAGAACGTCCCCGTACTACCCAGAGATGCCCGTGAAGCTAGCGACGCCTTTTTCAAACAAGGTCAAGGAGATGTATTGATCAACTACGAAAACGAAGTTATTTTAGCAGCAATGAACGGTCAAAAACTTCCTTATGTAGTGCCTGATGTAAACATTTCTATTGATAATCCAGTCGCTGTCGTCGATAAAAATGTCGATAAACACGGCACTCGTGAAGTAGCTGAAGCTTTTGTCAAGTTTCTCTACACTCCAGCCGCTCAAAGAGAATTTGCCAAAGTTGGATTTCGACCCGTCGACCCAACTGTAGAACAAGAATTCGCCAGCAAATACCCAAAAATCAAAACTTTGTTTACCGCTCAAGATTTAGGTGGTTGGGATGCCGTGCAAAGTAAGTTTTTTGATGATGGTGCGATTTTCGACAAGATTCAAGCTGGCATCAAGTAATAATCGTTTATCTGTAATTTGATGAACGAGCAAAAAATGGTTGCTTGAGGTAGCAAGGGAATTATGAATTATCGATCGCAACCGTAAATCATAATTTCCTTTTCTCATATCTAAAACAAGCCAAATAAATGCTTATGAGCGCCGTCTTATTTAGCTATTTTCTCATCAGTTACAGCTTTTCCGGCTTTCTTTGCTACTTAGCGTTTCAAAAACATTTGAATCGGCAGCTATATTTAGCAGAGTTACCAATACCCATCTTAAATCCTCAATTAGGTAATTTAGCCATCCCATTTTTTTGGCCAATTTGGATCGTGCAGGAAAGTTTTAAAAAAAATCGAGCCAACAATCTCGGTCAACATATTCTTACCAAAGCTCGCATTAGAATTCTGATTCCTAGCTCCTATTGCCAAGAGCCTGTAATTTCTCATCTTACTTCCCAATATGGTTTAACTTTCAATATTACAGGAGCAAGATTGAACGCCAATAAACAGTCACCTGGAGTATTCGATCTGGAGCTTACGGGAACACCTCAACAAATTCAAAAAGCTCTTGATTATCTAGTAGCGAAGCAAGTAAAAATTTGGGGCAAACCAAACCCTGATGGCGATGCTTGGTAAATTAGTATATTTTTCAGCAGGAAACTATCATGTTTAGTCAAGATAACAACGAACCTCAATTCGATCTCATCGATGCTGCCAGCGCTGGAACGGCCACAGCAATTAGTTCGGGAGAAAACCGACCAACCCAAGCCCGTATCCGCATTCAAGTTCCCAAACATTATCATCAGGAACCCGTAATCTCTCGTTTAATTTCCGATCATGGCTTAACAGTTAATTTCAACGCCGCATTGTTGACGACAAACGAGTATAATGATGGCTGGTTCGATCTGGAATTACAAGGTACGTCTCGTCAAATTCAAAGTGCCTTCATCTACT
>CAZJJR010000254.1:0-1925 GCA_964546365.1 uncultured bacterium
ACCAAGCTAAACCAGCTAAAGTAACAATTACAGCAATCAAAGCGATCCAGATAAACAAATTATCTTTGGTGTTGACTTGGCTGAGATCGATCGGTTGGGGTTGCGGACGAGGACGGGGAGAAGTTTTAACGGGAGTAGCATCACCCAAACGAGTTTTGCGATCGTTGTCACCCAATGCACCGAGGTCGGGTATTTGAGTTAGCCATTCGGGAGGGCGTTTCAGTTGAGGCGCTTCTAAAATGTAAATCAAGCGACGACTTTGTTTGCGGATTTCCAGGCTGGGATGGTTGTGCAGTTGTTTGCAAAGAGCGATCGCATCCGTGCGTTGACCTGCTGCTTCGTAAGCCGTTACCAACCACATCTGCACGTCACCGCCTAAGCGAGAATTGCGATCGGCTAAAGCGCTAGCTTTTTCCAAATGTTGAATCGACTGGCGATATTGTCCGCTCTCAAAAGCAGATCTGCCAGCTTGGTACTCAGTTTTAACGATTTCTAAACTTTCAGTACTCACCCGATCGTTTACTTATTTGTCAACAATTTCTAGACTAACTTATTACTGGTAGTAGGTGGTGGGTAGTGGGGAGTGGATCGAACAAATGCGATCGTACTCATGCACTAAACGATAAATCCTGCATCTACATCTGCGTTTATCTGCGGACATCTTGCGGTAAAGTCACCTTATTCCAGCCAAAAAGAGAAAGAGAGAAAACTATTCCCCCTTTCCCAAACAGAACTGAAATCGAAATCTAACTCATAAATTCCGAAGCAACGATCATCGATCCGATCCCGGCGTCGGTAAAAATTTCCAACAGCAGAGCGTGAGGAATGCGACCATCAATAATATGAGTAGCTTTGACACCTTGCGCCAAACTTCTGACGCAACAACTTACCTTCGGAATCATGCCACCAGCTACTATACCGGAAGAAATCAGATTGCGAGCTTCTTGAATATCCAGTTTCGCGATCAAGGTAGAAGGGTCTTTGTAATCTTTTAAGATACCTGATGTATCTGTGAGTAGGATTAACTTTTCTGCACCTAAAGCAGCAGCTATTTCTCCAGCTATCGTATCGGCGTTAATATTATAAGCTTGTCCGGTTTCATCTGCGGCTACGCTAGATACCACCGGAATATATCCCTCTTTAACTAGGGATTCCAAAAGCCGAATATTGACAACGCTAACTTCTCCGACAAAACCAATTCCCTCTTGACCTTGAGGACGTGCTTTGATCAAGTTGCCATCTTTACCGCACAGTCCGACTGCCGATCCGCCAGCTTGGTTGATCAGGGAGACAATTTCTTTGTTTACCCGACCTACCAATACCATTTCTACTACATCCATTGTGGCGGCGTCGGTTACTCGCAAACCATTTTTAAATTGTGGCTCGATTCCCAGTTTATCTAACCAAGAGTTAATTTCTGGGCCACCGCCATGTACCAAGATCGGTCTTAAGCCAACGCAGGATAAAAAGACGACATCGCGCATTACTTTATCTTTCAGTGCGCTGTCCTTCATGGCAGCACCGCCGTACTTGACCACAACGGTTTTACCGGCAAATTGTTGGATGTAGGGAAGTGCTTCGCTGAGTACCCGGACGCGAGTGGCTTCCGCTTTTTGAATGTATTCTTTTTCTTCTAGCATGAGGAAATTTTAGATATGAAAAGGTTTAAATGCAGTTTAGTTGAGGTTGGAGTGACGAAACGATCGCAATAACAACAATTTCCCGTTAATTAAAGGATGCGGGGGGAACGGATGCTGGTTTGATGACGCTGGGAATCGCTTCTATCACTCTTTTTGCTACTTGTTCGGGTGTCTCTCCCGCTTGTTGGGTGACTTTGATATCTGCTTGTGCGTAAAGCGATCGTCGTTGTTCCAGAAGCATTTCCAACTTGCGGCGGGGGTCAGCATCTTTTAACAAGGGACGAG
>CAZJJR010000254.1:1935-9176 GCA_964546365.1 uncultured bacterium
ATCTTCGGCCAACCGTTCTATCAGTAATTCTACGGGTACGTCCAACCAGACTACCAAACCGTGCTGTAGGTAACTCCAGTTTTTTCTTTGGAGAACTATACCGCCACCGGTTGCGATCGCTAACTTTGTATATGTGGATAGTTCTGCCAGTACTTGGCTTTCCATTTCCCGAAAGGCAGCTTCCCCTTCAGTTGTAAAAATTTCGTTAATGGATTTTCCCTGCGCTACTTGTTCGATCAGCGCATCGGTATCGAAGAAACGGTAACCTAATTCTTCCGCCAATAAGCGTCCTACCGTCGTCTTACCTGCTCCCATCATACCTATGAGGTAGAGGTTGATTCCCTTTAAAATATTGTTCACCTGTTAAGCTCTGCGTATCATTTCCATCGGGACTGGTATTTAGTGTAGCTGCTATTTGACCACCTTTGACCTGTTTTCGGTCGATCGCGATCGGATCGGCTGGCTTAATTAGTTGTTCTTGCAGATAAGCCTTAAATATCGGCTGTAACTGGAAGCTGTTTGCTTTTTTATAAATTAGCGATCGACTGGTTAGAGATTCTAACACTTCGATTAATTCTGCCTTAGAAATATCAGATATTATCCCTTTTCGCTCTTCTTTATTTAAATAAAATTCTTTTTCTATGACTAACCATTTAATCATTGTTTGTTCTGATTGAGATAGCCGATTTAAATGTTCTTCTAATAATTTTCTTATGCCGCCAAATATGATAATGTCTTGCTTAACAAATTCTGCTAAATTCCCTTGAAATAAATCCGCGATCGTCGTCATTACTATTTTTAAAGCCAAAGGATTACCCGCGTATCGTTTCACCAATAATTTTCCTTCCCTCTCGGAAGGTTCCACACCTTTATCTCTAATTATTTTAAAGCATTCTCTATCACTTAATCCATTCATGTAAAAAGAACGCACTGGTAAATTTACCCCTTCCATAAAGGATAATTCTTTTAATTTTTCTCGACTTGTCAATATTAAACAACTTTGATGTAACGCTTCCCCGATCCGTCTGAATAATTCTTCATAAATCTGATACTCTTGGCTAAATTCTCCTGCATAACTTTTCGGCTTGAAAAGAAAATCAATACCATCAAATATTAGCAAACAGCGATAATTTCTCAGACGATCGATTAATTGAGATATCCTTCCAGCAATTGTTTCGGCCAAAACAGATTCCTTTTCTGCTTCTCGATCGAATAAATTAATTAGATTAGCCAAAAATTGATTTAAAGGTGGAGAATGAGCAAGCGATCGCCATATTACATATTCAAAATTATCTTGAATTTTCTGGGCGAGACGTATTGAAAAACTAGTTTTACCAATACCACCCATACCCAGAATTTTCACCAATCTACACCGCTTTTTAATTATCCATTCTTCTAATTGCAATAACTCTTTCTCCCGTCCATAAAATATTTCCACATCAATAGCCTCTCCCCAGTCATAATATTTATAAATGGGGGAATTTTTTTCGTCTTGATTTGGGCTTTTGGCTTTACTGTTATTGGAATTTACAAAATTGGCTGATAAAGGAGAATAATTTTTATAGCCGGATTTTTCTAACCAGTAAGTAATCTTACTCCAATGGGTGATTTCCGCGCTCTCTTTTGTTTGAGAATTAAGCATTTCTTGAATATATCTATACAGTCCATTCGATAGATAAACTCTTACCGAACTGCTGTTGCGAGTTTTATAGATAATATTTGTTATTTCTGCGGGACTGTAACCACACAGTAATCCCCTAAGAATTCTTTTTTCAACTGGTGTAAGACCTTTGCCTTTCGCTGAGGCAAGATCTATATATAGCTTCTCCAAATTCCAGTGATTAGCAGCTTCATCAAACTCTGCTGGCTGGTCGTTTAATGTAGATGCCATATTTCCAATTTATTAACGTAATTTTAGCTTAACGTTAGTAAAATTTGTTTAAACTAACATAAAAATTCTAAATTTTAACTTAATTTATAACATCCGTGAAGTAGCGGAGAAGAGAAAAATCAGATAATATAATATTTATCAAAACTTCACAGATTCTTCATAAAGATTGCATGAAGAATGCTCAAAAATAAATGAAGCGATATCTCTTTTTGATTAATATCGTGATATCAGTTGTGTTCCCAGGCTCTATAGATAAACTTAATAGCTTTAGTTCAGTGATTTCACTGGTTTCTAGTTCCCATTTTTATTTAACAAGGTGATAAAAATGTATCTAATCCGCGAAGTTGTCCAACAGGCTCTAGCCACAGGTTACTTGTCCGTAGTAGCAGAGGAACAATTAAGGCAGCTTTTACAAAAAAAGTACTCTTTAGAAGACCTAGACGCCTTCATAATGTTGCAGCAGGCAGCAATGGCGGGTCAAGTAAAGCAAGAGTCCCGGGAATTAATTCAAACTCAGTATTTTTCTAGTACTAATATTTGTAGTCCCATCATGGAAGCTGAGTTAGTATAAATTTGTAGAATTACTTTGCCTAAATGCTGTGAGTGTGGAAAGGCGTTAAGGCAAACATTTCTACGAGACAATATCTGAGCTTAGCACATCATGACGTTACTCAAACACTACGGTGCGATTGCCATAAACTAAAACTCGATTTTGCAAGTGCGATCGCACTGCTCTTGCCAATACTATTCTTTCTAAATCTTTACCTTTTCTGATTAAATCATCCACATCATCGCGGTGGCTGACCCGCACTACATCTTGCTCGATAATCGGCCCTGCATCTAGTTCTGCGGTCACGTAATGTGCTGTAGCACCAATAATTTTTACTCCTCTTGCATAAGCTTTATGGTATGGATTTGCTCCAACAAAAGCAGGTAAAAATGAGTGATGAATGTTGATAATACTTTTAGCAAAACTTCCAATAAATTCCGGACTGATAATTTGCATATACTTAGCTAAAACAACCAAATCGATCTTATATTGCTGCAACAATTCCAATTGTTTGGGTTCCTGCTCCAACTTATTTTCTTTATCGATCGGGATATAATGAAAGTCAGCCCCAAATTGATAAGCAACATCTTTTAAATCCTCATGATTGCTAATAATCAAAGGGATTTCTGCTGAAAATTCTTTAGCTTTGTGCCTCCATAATAAATCTAAAAGACAGTGATCTTGACGGCTGACCCAAATAGAAAGGCGCGGAACGGTATCGGAAAAATGTAGCTGCCAGTTAGCTTCCAAAGGTTTAGCAACTGCACTAAAAGCGGGGCCAATTAAATCGCGAGGTAAATTAAAGCCTGCTAATTGCCATTCGATGCGAGTCAGAAACAATCCAGCCGCAAAGTCAGTGTGCTGATCGGCGTGAATTATATTGCCGCCATTAGCATAAATGAAGTTGGCAATTTTGGCGACTAATCCTTTGCGATCGGGACAAGAAATAAGTAGAGTAGCAGTAGTACTTCCCATATCAATTTTAGATTTTATATACAAGATTTTGATAAGTTGAATTAGCGATAAGACGTGCGATCGTCAGTATCGTCAAATTCTTCTTCATCATCATCAAATCCCCAATCTTCATCATCATCATTGTTCTTATTTTTGGGAGCTTCCCAATCAGCATCATTTTCAGTGACATTAGGTTCTGGACTGCGATAAGGCGGTGTGATGATGCGATATTCCGCATCGTAAACCGATTCCCTTTTTCCCACCGATGAATTCTTAGGATTTTGATAACTATAAGAATAAACCGAGCCTGATTGAGAACGAGTAGTTGGCTCCTGAGGGCGTTCGTAGATAGTATTGGGGGGAGAATAAACTTGATAATTCTGGTTATCCCGTACTGTTTCTTCTGCTTGTTCTTCTTGTTCTTGTTGGGTAACGTAATCGCGATCGACAGGAGCAGTAGTTTCCCATTGAGCGGCATTATTCTGAGTAGAATAAGAAGTGCTTTCAGATGTGGGTTTAGTTGTGGAACGTTGCCATCTAGTCCTTGATTTTTCTGCTTCTAGTTGGCGAATTCGCTCTCTAAGAGATTGGGAAGAAAAATAATCGGATAATTGAAATAAACCGAAAATTAGTAGTGCAGTCAAAAATCCTGCGCCAATGGCTGCGAGGATCGAAAATCCTAGTGGCAATCCGATCGTTTTCATTCCCAAAAAAGTGAGTACAACTGGTGACCAGTTTTGCAGGGCAAATACAATTAGCCCTAACAGAATCAAACCCAGCAACAAAATATAATAAATTATGTTGGTCATGGTGATTTTTTATTGGTGATTAGACAAGATAAGTAACATCGTTTACGCAAATGTTGGCTACAAATTTGTAGGGCAGGATTTAGCTGAAAATATTTGGATTTACAACCCTTAGATTAAAAACTAAAACTCCCCCTTTCTACAATCTGTAGCAAACATTTAGGTAATCGTAAAAGCGATCGAGAAGGAAAAAGACAAAAAAGTTCGATCGCCAATAATTAGATCGTTAGGTATATTTTTTGACTTTTGACTTTCGATCAGTGTCCTTGCCAGCGCTGGATGGGAATGCAATCAATGTCGAGTTGATCTAAAGCGCGAGCTACCACGAAATCCACCAAATCTTCAATAGTCTGAGGATTGTGATACCAAGCTGGGATAGCGGGAACAATTCTCGCGCCACTTTCAGCTAAAGTAGTGAGATTTCGCAGGTGAATCAAACTAAAGGGCGTCTCGCGGGGTACTATGACGAGTTTGCGTCCTTCTTTGAGTTGTACGTCAGCCGCTCGTTCCAAAAGGTCGGAACTCAGACCACCCGCTAATTTTGCTACCGTACTCATACTGCACGGCATGACGATCATTCCCAAAGTGCGGAAGGAACCACTTGCAATGTTAGCTCCCACATCACCCCAAGGGTGACACCGGAGTTTACCTTTAGTTTTTACTCCTGCTTGTTCTCGCCAGAATTGCTCTTGTTGAATGGGATTAGCAGGCATCGTAATATTTTGTTCTGCCTGCCAAACCATATATGTAGATTTAGATGCAACTAAATCAATGACGTATTCGGCTTCTAGGAGAAATTTCAACGCTCTGACTGCATAGATCAGCCCGGATGCGCCGGAAATGCCCAAGATTAAGGGACGAGGGGTAGGAGGCAGGGGGAAATTTTGCTCTGGCGCTTCCGTTATCCTGCTCTCCAGTTCTCCCGCTTTCTCCTGGGAGGAGTTTTCTTTACTCATCATCCAGACTCAGAAAGGGGTCATCGTCTAGGTCATCGTCTGAGAAGTCGCCATCGCTACCTACCGTTACCAAGTCGATTTGCTGGCGATAGTAATCGACGCTTTTCACTTGTACTTCTACGCGATCGCCTAATCGATATTGCTTGCGGTTTTTGCGTCCGACTAGCGCTTCTTGACGAGAGCGATATTCGTACCAATCATCCTTAAGAGATGATACGTGGACTAATCCTTCTGGATAAAAAGCTCTACCGTTGGGCAGAGGGACTTCCATTTCGACGAAGAAACCGTAGGATTGAACGCCGGTAATGATACCTGGGAAAACTTCCCCGGTGCGTTCTTTCATCAGTTCGGCTTTTTTGAGTCCCGCTAAGTCTGCTTCTGCTTCTTCTGCTTCTTTTTGCCGTTCGTTGAGTGCAACGACGATCGCCATCAGATGCTCTTCCAGTTCTTCCTGTACGCTGGGTGGCAGCACGTTCCAGTTAATATGACCGTGACAAGAGCTATGGCGCAAGTTCACCTGTTCTTTGGCGCGGGTAGTCCGGCGTTCCCGTCCGTGTTCAAATACGGCGTGCAATACTCTTTGTACTACTAAATCCGAGTATCGCTGTGCGGGGGAAACGCACTGAAGATAGCTTGATTCTAAAGCCAAACTAAAGTGAGAACCTGGAGAAGTGCTGTAAAAAGGCGGTTTTAAGCTAGCTTGCAATAAAGAATTGAGTACTTTTTCAGCCTTTGATTGGGCAAATTGGTAGATAAATCTTTGAAAATCGGAAGGCAAAACCAGATCGTCTTGCTCTAATTGCAAATCTACTCCGAGATTGCTTGCCAACTTGATCAATTCTATGGCATCGTCCGGATCGGGCGCTGGTTGTACTCGATACATGGTCGGTACTCCCAAAGCAGCTAAATGGGAACCGACGGTTTGATTGACCAAGACCATTAGTTCTGCGATCGTAAAGCGATCGGGTCTTTTGATCAAGCTGACCAACACATTACTCATCGCTGAAATGGCTGTCGTTATTAAACTGATTTTCCGCCTCCGACTTTTTAATTTCAAAACCACCCCGTTTGCGCCGTTGTTCTCGGACAGCTTGACTTAAAACAAACAGTTGATCGAGGGTGGGAATCACTGGTGCTAATTCGTCAAAAGCAGCCCGTTTCGGTTTAGTATCGTGGCGTAGCAGAATTGCTTGGGCTTGGGATTCGGTTAATTGATAGTCTACTTGAATCACCGTAGGTTGAATTTCAAATTCAACCAATTCACCAGCTTGATTTAAGGTGAGGATGACGGAAATAGCCAGTTTATCTTCTCCCGATACTAAAGAGCAACGCTCTAAAAGTTCTGGGGGTAGTAATGGCAGGACGGTTTCTCCTAAGTGTACCGATCTACCTCGTTGTTGAGCTTCTCGATCGATCGCCGAATCTGATTCGACATAATAGGAGACATCCACCACGTGAACTCCTACTCGCCACTTATCACCATCGGCTTTTTCCAAAGTAAATGCTTGTTCGACCAAGGGAACATCCGATCGATCGTCTTTCGCCGAGATAGGTGTAATGGCAATAGTCACCAAATGACGCAAATCCAGCCGATTTTTCAATTCTGTCTTGCTAAAAGAAGCGGGGAGTTTCTTCACTTCTTTTAGTACTGCATCGGGGAAAGAGCGGGGTAAATCGTGTTTGCAACAAACAATATCAATATCGGCAGCCGCTTCTGCATCGCTGCCCAAAACTTGGGCTACCCTGCCTTGGGGCGGCTGATTTCCGAGCGGATAACGAACGATTTCTACATGAACTAAATGATCTACCGCTTCTGCTAAGTTCTGCCCATCGGAAATTAACTCTAGTTCAAATAGTAAGCGATCGTCTAAAGGAACTGCTCGATATACCGTGCGTCCCGTTCTGTCTGCGGTTTGCTTCACTCTTGCTAACACGCTGGGGTTAGCTCGTTCTAAAATTAACCTGACTTCACCTTCCGGGCTGCGTCGTCGGTTACCTTCCTTGGTAATTTTCACCAAAACTCGATCGCCATTCCAAGCACTGCTCAAATGGCTTTCCCGCACGTAAATATCTGCCGCTCCTTC
>CAZJJR010000254.1:9210-9446 GCA_964546365.1 uncultured bacterium
AAAAACCTTTGCTCGAACAACGCAGTTTTGCCTCCACCACCCCCGGCTCGAATATGCGGCGATATTTACCCCTTTCTTTAACTAGAATGCCGATTTTTTCCAGTGCATCAAGGGCTATTTCTAGTTGCCTCAGACAGTTTTCATCAAGGCAACTTAGTTTTTTTTCCAGCATTTTACCAGCGACTAATTTTTCATCTGGAAAATTAGCAAGCAATGTAGCGATTGAAAATTCCATG
>CAZJJR010000255.1:0-9138 GCA_964546365.1 uncultured bacterium
TTTTGTCTTTATTTTGCGATTTCTCCGGAATATAAGCGGAAAAAATAAGATTGGTATACTCTTAATTTTCTGGCTGACCACCTTAGGTTTTTCATAAATATTCGGTTTTGCGTGCTTACCAATCATTCCCCGAAAGGAGGGAAATGCTATCTCATCGGGAATTACCTCTTTACTCTGATTATCGAAATTTTCCAATTCTACTACCAATACATTATGATACAAATAAGTAATGATTTGTTTCCCTTCTTTCGTCATTTGCAAGTATTGCAATCCCTCTTGAATATAAGGATAAACCACATTCCAGAAAAAGTTAGGATAGCTAGCTCGTAAATCTTGGGGGTGATGATTCCCCAAAATTTTATTCATTCCCGTTTCTTCAAATTCATAAAATAGAGCAGGTAATTTTTCTAGATAGTGTGGGTCGCTTAATTGACCGATTAAATCAGCAGCCCGAACTAAACCGGGATAGTTAGCAGTATCTTGATGCGCGTCATCTTTGGGTACGGGAAAACGGGTTAATTCAATGTAGTGTTTGATCGACTCCACATTAATCAACTGATGACCGGAAAACTTTTCTTCAATAAATTGTTTTCCTCGGTCTACGTGGTAAGGAGTAAAACTAGCATCGGTGGAACCTTCTGGCAGAGAAATTATCTCGCCGTCAATTCCCTTGTCATAGATTTTTTCGCTAATGTTGTCTCGATCGCAAGTTCCTTTAACGTAACCGATATCATGACACAACAAAGCAATGGTGACGTGCAACCAATCTTCAGGCGAAACGTTACCGTAGCGAACTTGCTTACCCCGCAGTATTTCTTGTCCCACTAAGGTTACTAATACGGTATGTTCGACATCGTGATAAAGGGCATTGCTAGTGGCTATATTGTCCAACACCATGTAGGCGATCGAGCGGATAAGATCGGTATAGTCTGGTTGAATGTTGCCGTAAGTATTGCGGTAACCTGCTTCTAGGCGTTCGATGCAGGTATTAATTATGACATCTGTAAGACTAAACATGAGCATTTCTCCGATCGAATCCGAGTTTGGCAAATAGCTGGTATTTAGATTGATAATTTTTTTTAGGGGCTAGTTGACGCAGAGAATTAGTTAAGATGACCGATCCGCTGCGGACATTCAACTTTCTACTAGCTTAACCGCGATCGCTGTTTGATGTTTTTATCTTGCACTTTATGGAATAGTGACAACTATCATTATTTTTACGGATATTTCCGGAAATAGTAACCAAAAAAGCTCATAAATTCGCTCGCTTTTTTGAGATAAATACCATTTTCCAAAATCACCTGTTTTATTATCTAGTTTAAAACCTCATGAAATCTCATAAAACCTCATAAAAGCTTATTAATCTTTGCGAAATACTACGGATATGAATTTTAATTTTATTTAAAGGAGTAGGTATGGAAGTTAAAGAAGCTTTAGAATTATTAGACGAATTAATCCACAGTAGAACCGGAAAACACTTGAATGACTTAGAGAGGCAAGTTTTCATTGGTTCTTGGCTAGGGCAGACTTACGAGCAGATTTACCCGCTTAACCCCGAATACGTAGAAAAATATGTCGGTTATAAACTATGGCAAAAGCTTTCTCAAGTTTTAGGCGAAAAAGTTACTAAAAAAAAGTTTCGAGGCGCTATAGAAAGAGTAATAGAACGGCAAAGAAAGCAAGAAAAAAGAAAAATTTTCCGAGTTTTTATTAGTTATTGCAGTCTAGAACTGGATTTTAATTTAGCAGCGCAATTCTATGAAGCGATTTCAGGTGCGGGACATCAAGCTTTTATGGCTAACGTGGCAACAGGTCAACAATGCGATCCCGATTGGCTGACAAAAATCGATTTACAATTAGAGCAATGCGATTACTTTTTACTATTGCTATCTCCCCAAGCCGCCGTTAGCGAAATGGTAATTGAGGAATTGAGAAGAGCTAAAGAACTGCGCGACTCGCGTCATAATCGTAAACCGATGGTATTGCAATTGCGGATTAACTGTCCGGCTAATTTAAATTTAAATCACGATTTACGAAGTTATTTGGATGAAACGCGCAAAAGGGAATGGTTTTCACCTAAAGACACCCCTCAGATTATTCAGGAAACTATCAACTTACTGACAAACGAGGGAGAATGGGGAGTAGAAAGTTATGAGGGATGGGAAACTGAGATTAGTTTATCAAACTCCGATACTATCCTTGCTGCTTCTAGCGAAATATCAGAAACAATCTCTAAAATTCCTTCTCCTTCGCCAGTAGGAGAACCAGAATTACCAAACGGTCAAGTTCGGTTAGCTTCTACATTTTATATCGAACGGTTTCCTCATGAAATTCAATGTTATAAAGCCATCGTACAACCGGGAGCTTTGATTAGAATTAAAGCTCCAAGGCAGATGGGAAAAACTTCCTTAATGGCGAGGATTCTTTATCAAGCCAAAGAACAAGGCTATCGCACGGTACCGTTAAGTTTCCAACACGCAGACACGGCAGTCTTTACGAATTTGAACGAATTACTGCGATGGTTTTGTACGAAAATTTCTCGTAAGTTAAAATTACCTAATCAAGTAGATGAGTATTGGACGGATACTTATGGCAGTAAAGATAATTGTACTGCTTATTTTGAAGATTGTATTTTGCCACAAATAGATAGCCCTTTAGTATTAGGGTTGGATGAAGTCGATCGCGTTTTTCAATATCCCAATATTGCTGACGACTTTTTCGGTTTGTTACGAGCTTGGTATGAAGAAGCCGGATATAGCGATAGCGATAGTTTTTTGTGGGAGAAACTGCGATTGGTAGTAGTACATTCAACGGAAGTTTATATTCCTCTCAACGTGAATCAATCACCTTTTAATGTGGGATTGCCAATTGAGTTATCGGAATTTACTCAACAACAAGTTTACGATCTGGCACAGCGGCATGGATTGGATTGGCAAACCAACCAAATCGAGCAATTAATGAGTATTATAGGCGGACATCCTTATTTGATCAGGGTGGCTTTTTATCATATTGCCCAACAACAAATTACTCTAGAAAAATTATTAGAAATTGCCCCTACCGAAGCTGGTATTTATGGAGATCATCTGCGGCGGCATTTGTGGAATTTACAAGAGCATCCCGAATTAGCGATTGCTTTCGCTAAAGTAGTGACAGCTAAGGAACCCGTGGAGCTAGAGTCTGTGTTAGCGTTTAAATTACATAGTTTGGGATTGGTGCAGTTGCGGGGAAATGAAGTGACGCCTCGATTTGAATTATACAGACAGTATTTTGGCGATCGCTTAGTAACTAAGCGATCGGGACTTGTCCTGCATTTAGATGTAACTTAATCGATCGCAAAAGTAAACCTTATATTCAATCGTAATCAGTCAGCAGAAACTTGAGTTATTCAATATGGTGTTTTCTACAAAACCAGAACCATTAATGAGCGAACAGCCAGACTCGACTTATAGTTACAAAGTGGGGGGACATTTACCCTTAGATTCCCCCACTTATGTAGTGAGACAAGCTGATGACGAACTTTATCAAGGGTTAAAAGCAGGGGAATTTTGTTACGTACTCAATTCCCGCCAGATGGGAAAAACTAGCTTGCGGGTGCGAACGATGCACCGCTTGCAAGCAGAAGGAATTGCTTGCGCGGCGATCGATTTAAACAAAATCGGTAGCCAAGATATCACGCCGGATCAGTGGTATGCAGGATTGATGAGACGGCTGGTAACTTGTTTTCAGCTACAAATAAATTTGCGATCGTGGTTGCGCGATCGCGAATTCATTTCCCCCGTACAAAGATTGAGTGAATTTATCGAACAAGTATTGCTAGAATGCGTCAGTCAAAAAATAGTTATATTTATCGATGAAATTGATAGTACTCTCAGTTTATCATTTCGTACCGATGATTTTTTTGCTTTCATTCGCTCTTGTAATGAGTACGATCGCCTTACATTTGCATTACTAGGAGTAGCAACACCATCCGATTTAATTCAGGATAAAAACTGCACTCCTTTTAATATCGGTCGCGCTATTGAATTACACGGTTTTAGATTTGAAGAAGCCCAACCACTCGCCCAAGGATTAGCAGAAAAAGTTAGCAATCCGCCAGCAGTTTTAGAAGCCGTGTTAACCTGGACGGGCGGACAACCATTTCTCACTCAAAAACTTTGTAATTTAATTTTTAATTCTAAATCTTCATCTTTGCCAGGTAAGGAAGCAGAGTGGGTAGGAAATTTAGTGCAAACTGAAATCATTGATAATTGGGAAGCGCAAGACGAACCAGCACACCTCAAAACAATTCGCGATCGCCTACTCAGAATCGGACAAAATCCCAAACCACTACTACAACTTTATCAAGAAATTTTGCTAAGAGGTGAAATTCCTGCCGATGAAAGTCGGGAACATATGGAATTACGCCTTTCTGGAGTAGTGGTTAAGCAGGCGAGTAAATTAAAAGTTTACAATCGGATTTACGCGGCGGTTTTTAATTGCTTTTGGCTGCATAAGGCATTGGCAAGTTTGCAACCAGATTTTAAACACTTAGTTGCCGAACAAGAACAAAAGCTTCTTTCCATGCTAGAAGCTAAGGAAGGAAAAGATTTTGATGACGTTCTCTATGAAATATTGGGTTCGCTCACTCTAAAAATGGGCGAATTACTGAGCGTAGACCGCATCAATATCTTTTTCATAGATAAAGAAAAAAATGAACTTTGGTCGATTATCGCTAAAACCGCAGATGGCAGCCCTACCAAAATCCAAATTCTTGCCAATAATCAAACTGCGGGTAGAGTTACTATTTATAAAAAAGCCGTCAATATTCCGGCTCATTTATCCGAAGATTGGCATTCTTTCGTTGCCCAAGAGCAAGATAGAATCAGCGCTTATAAAATATTTAATGAATTTACTTTACCTTTAGTAAATGCTCAATCGGATTTATTTGCTTTTATTCAATTAATTAATAAATTAAAACAGCCAAACAATCCTACCCAACCTTTTACTGAAAAAGTTGATAAGCTAGGTTTTACCGAAACTGATAAGCAGCAATTAGCTGAATATGCGCCGGAACTGCAACGGATTTTACAAGGATGCCATTACTGTTATAAATTAACTCAAAGATTGCAAGCATCCGAAGCGCTGACCGAAGCCACCAGATTAGTTTCTCTTGGTAGCTTAGATGCGGAAGGAATTATCACGCGGGTCATGGAAGCTGCTAAAAAGTTAATGAATGCCGATCGCACTACCTTGTGGTTATTGAATGAAGAAAGAAATAAATTATGGACAAAAATAACTAAAGAAGATGGTACGGTAATTCCTCTAGAATTACAAATAGGACAAGGTTTTGCTGGCAAAGTAGCAGCTACGGGTCAACTTGTAAATATAGCTTTCGATCTGTACGACCATCCCGAATCCGAAACAGCCAAACAAACCGATCGCAAAACAAGTTATCGTACTTGTAGTTTACTCTGTATGCCGGTTTTTAATCCCGATGGGGAATTGCTGGGGGTTACCCAATTAATTAATAAAAGAAAACAGGGCGATTTTCCCGAATACGACCCCAATGATTGGCCAGAAGCACCTGAATGTTTTCAGGATAGTTTTGATGCTAATAGCCAAAAATATATGCAAATATTTAATTCTCAAGTGGGAGTAGCTTTGCAACACGCTAGAGAATTTGCAGAAGTAAAAAGACGCGCCGAAAGTCAGCCGCAAAATGTGGTTAGCCAAACTTTAGCAATGCTGACTCAAGTGATGGACGGTCAAGGTTTTGATGATATTCTCGATAGTACTTTGCGTTCGATTACCCTGAAAATGGGTAAATCGATGAGTGCCGATCGCACGACTATTTTTCTATTAGATGAAGAGCGAAATGAGTTCTGGTCAATTATTGCCGAATCAGAAGGCAACGAGTCTTTAGAAATTCGCGTACCTGCTAACAAAGGAATTGTCGGAGAAGTAGCTGCCCGCAAGCAAACTGTCAATATACCTTATGATTTTTACGACGATTCTCGTTCGGTTACTGCTAAAGAACAAGACAAAAAAAATGGTTATCGTACCTATACAATGTTAACTTTACCATTATTAAACGAACAAGGCAATTTAGTAGCTGTCGTCCAATTAATCAACAAATTGAAGAGATTTTACGAAGCATCAGCACCTTTATCGGAAAGAATCGATTCGCAAGGATTTACTCAGGCAGATGAAGAAAGATTTGCGGAAAACGCATCTTTAATTCAAATGATTTTAGAAAGTTTTCGCACTTATCATAAAACCACTAGAGGACAGCGAGTAGCGGCAGCTTTGATGGCAGCAACTAGATCCGTCAGTCAAAGTAGCTTAGAATTAGATGAAATTCTCAAGCGGGTAATGGATGCGGCAAAAGAATTGATGAGTGCCGATCGCAGTACGCTTTGGTTAGTCGATCGAGAAACAAAGCAACTATGGACAAAAATCTCATTTCAAGACGGTACGGAAAGAGAATTACGTTTGGAAATAGGACAGGGTTATGCGGGTAAAGTTGCTGTCACTGGTGAAATAGTTAATATTCCTTTCGATCTATATGATTACCCAGGTTCGGAAACTGCTAAAAAGACCGATCGAACTACTGGTTATCGCACCTGTAGTTTACTTTGTATGCCAATTTGGAATCCCGATGGCGATCTAATCGGCGTTACTCAATTAGTTAATAAAAAAATGCCAGGTGAATTAGCAGATTTTCAACCTGTTTATGGCGTTGAAGTACCGCTTTGTTTTCAAACTAGTTTTGATGAGAATGATCAAAAATATATGCAAGTATTTAATAATCAAGTAGGGGTGATTCTGCAAAATGCGGAGTTATTGGCAGCAGTAAGGAAGCAGGAACAAACTCTTAGAGATAATTTGAGTTTGCCATCTGCTCAGAAGTAAGAATTCTCCGATTCAGGAGTCAGAATTCTGAATTTAATCATTTGTAGGTTGGGTTGCGGAACGAAACCCAACCTACAATGTTTGTAGTAAAGACTTTAGTCCTTAGTTGTTGAGAATGAGAGGATTGAAGTCCTTACTACCAACTATTCGCTGGGCATTTGGCTCATTTTTTCTAAATCTAAAACTTTGGCTAACTCTTCTTCACTCATTAGATTTTTTTCTAATACAATCTGACGTAAAGATTTGCCAATTTCTAGAGATTCTTTTGCAACGGCTGCGGCATTGAGATAACCGATATGAGTGTTGAGTGCGGTTACTAAAGCTAAACTTCCTTCGGCGTAATCTCTGCAACGCTGAGTATTAGCGGTAATTCCTACCAAACACTGATTAGTTAAAGCGGCTAAAGCATTGCCGAGAATTTCAATACTTTGAATTAAGTTGTAGGCAATTAAGGGCATCATCACGTTTAATTCTAATTGTCCCGCTTGGGCAGCTAGGGCGATCGCAGAATCGTACCCCATCACCTGAAAACAAACCATCGATATCATCTCTGCCATTACCGGATTGTACTTACCGGGCATAATCGAAGAACCCGGTTGTACTGGTGGTAGTTGAATTTCCTTAAAGCCAGTTTTTGGCCCAGAGTCCATCAACCGCAAGTCATGGGAAATTTTCACGCAATCTTGGGCCAAATTCCGCAAAGCACCGGAAACGCTGACAAATGGGGCCATACTTTGCATTGCCGCCATCATGTGAGGTGCGGGACGCAAAGGTTTTTCAATTAACTGTCCCAAAATTTCTGCCACCCGAAAACGGTATTGGGGATGAGTATTTAATCCAGTTCCCGCCGCGCTACCGCCTAAACCGAGTAAAGTGAGATCCCCAGAGGCAGTTTCAATCCGAATCGCGTGTTCTGTAAGGATTTGCGCCCAAGCGCGGAAGTTTTCTCCCAGTCGCACCGGTACGGCATCCTGAAGGTGAGTTCTGCCCGATTTAACGATATCTTTGAATTCTTCGGCTTTGTTATCTAAAGCCGCGATCGCATCTGACAAAGCGGGAAATAAAGTTCTTTCTAAAGCCAACAATCCACCAATCCGAATTGCCGTCGGGATTACATCATTTGTCGATTGTCCGTAATTAACGCGATCGTTAGGACTAACTCGCTGGTAATTACCTTTCTCGTCTCCTAAAATTTCCAGCGCCCGATTTGCCAGCACTTCATTGACATTCATGTGGTGGGAAGTTCCCGCACCAGCTTGGTAAACGTCCACCACAAACTGATCCCGCAGCTTTCCAGCTAACACTTCATCAGCTGCCTGTACGATCGCCTCAGAGATATCCTTGGGTATGCAGCCTAATTCCCCATTCGCGATCGCCGCCGCCTTCTTAATTAACACGCAAGCATCCACATAAGTGGGTAAAGGCTTTATTCCGCTAATGGGGAAATTTTCCGTTGCCCTCAATGTCTGGATTCCATAATAAACGTTGGCAGGAATTTGCCGTTCTCCCATTGAATCCTTTTCTATCCGGTAAGCTGCGTTTGATAATTCGCTCATGTTGCTACTTGGTGCTTCCTTGTCCAGATGCGATTGTCCCACGACCACAGCAAAAAAGGCTATCAGCCTCAGCCAAGACAGTACGGGGAAAAAAAATTCTCGCCCGTCAGTATTGAGGATTCAGGAGAGAAAAGCATTCTGAATTCTCCATTCTGACTCCTGACTCCTCAAAAATTCTTTTTTGTCCCGATATCGGGATGCTAGAGTTAAAAATTTTTGAAAAATGTCAACAAACATTAAACTATATAAAATAGCATGAGCAGTAGTTTATTTTTGGTATAGGTATTTACAGGTTAGTTTTTAGCTTAAATAAGTTTTTATAGCGTTTGATTGGCATTTTTAACCACTATTTGTACTTTTATAGCCATCTTCGATCGGTCTCAACAACCAATTGCCCTAATATTCTTTGCTGCGCGTAGATTTCACCAGGTAAAAGCCCAGTTTTTTGCCCCACTTTCCTGGAATTGGCAAGTTTGGTTGTTGAATTGCCGTAGTTTTTTGGGCATCTTAAGAAAAAAGAAATCTTCCTGAAGCGAGATGACAGATGTTATGAGCGAAATTCTTAGTTTAGAAGCGGAATTTTTTTACCATCAGGGATTACGACTGAACGAAGCTAGAAAATATGAAGAAGCGATCGCTAATTTCGACTCAGCCCTAAAATTTCAACCCGATCACCATAATGCCTTATGTC
>CAZJJR010000255.1:9188-9414 GCA_964546365.1 uncultured bacterium
AAGCACTGATCAGTTTCGACCGAGCGGTGGCGATTAAGCGCGATACTGCCTGGATTTGGCACAATCGAGGGATCGCACTTGGTAAATTGGGTAAGTATGAAGAAGCAATTAACAGCTTCGACCAAGCCCTTGAATTTAACCCAGATGCCGCTAATACTTGGCACAATCGAGGCATTACCCTCAGTGACATGGGCAACTACGAAAAAGCCCTGATCTGTTTTGACAA
>CAZJJR010000256.1:0-9345 GCA_964546365.1 uncultured bacterium
GCTATGAAGAAGCTCGTACTCAAGGCAACTTAGACTTGCAAGCCAATATTGATGACGCCAGTCTTACCATATCGATCGAAGACACGGCAAAACATTTCGATCCTTTTAGTAAACTAGCTGCTGAAGAAGAAAAAATTCCTTTACCTTTAGAGGAAAGGCCCATTGGCGGGTTAGGGGTTTATCTAGCCATTCAAGGTGTAGATAAGTTTTTCTATGAGAGAGTAGGAGAAAGAAATCGCAATACTTTTGTAGTAAATCGTTCTTAAGTCATCGGTTATTAGTCATTAGTCATTGGAGAGTCGTAAATGCGCTAATATGACTAATGACCGATCTATTATCAAAGCAAGCTAAAAAAAATTTAACAATAATAAGCAATGAACATAAAAAAACTATTTTTAACGTCTTTACGTTTTCAGCTAACAGTGGTGCTGCTGGCGGCAGTAATTCCTCCTATGCTAATTGGCATATTTTTTACCAGCTATCGGGCTGAAAAAATCTTGCGCGAAGATAGTAAAGAGCTTCTTAATTCTAAAGGAGAAGCTATTGCTAATTTAGTGAACCAATGGGTTAAACAAAATATTCTGGCTTTGCGATATCTAAGTATCCAAACAGATATTACTAGTATGGAACCGGAACGACAAAAACCGATTTTAACCAAGGTGGCTAGTGTTTATAAAGACGTCACCGTAACGACGGTGGCAAAAAACGGTTTGGCGGTAGCTACTAGTGATCCAATCGAAGATAAGAATAATTACAGAGATCGTTTATGGTTTAAAGGTGCGATAAGCGGACAAGCAATTACACTCCAAACTCTGATTAGTAAAACTACTGGTAAACCTCGCCTATGTATGTCTGCTCCAATTAAAGGAGGAACTCCAAATCAAATAGTTGGGGTGATAGTGCAATGTAAAAACTTGACGGATGTAGCGCAGGGAGTTGGTGCAGTTCGCCTCGGCAAAACCGGTTATGCAATGATCGTAGACAGGCAGGGAAATATCATCGCTCATCCAGATCCTAAAGTTACTACTGGTACGCTTCAAAATATCAAAGATTATCCGCCAGTAGCAGCTTTTTTACAGGGAAAAAAAGGGGATATTTTATTTACAGAACCTAAAGTAAATAGTGATTTAACCACGGCAAATTTAATTGCATCCAGTAATTACTCAGGCAAAACTTTAGCTTATATCGTGCCTTTAGAAAATGGTTGGGGCGCGATCGTTAAGCAAGGAGAAGCAGAGGTTTTACGAGAAGCGATCGAATTTAAGCAACTAGCTACTGGAATGGCGGGATTAGCAGTATTAATTGTGGGGGGTATCACTTGGGTATTAGCTAGTCGTTTAATTCGTCCGATTAGAGATTTGACGGTGGAAGCAAAAGCGATTTCTTCCGGTAGGTTGGAACGGCGGGTAAAAGTCGATCGAGAAGATGAGCTAGGAACTCTTGGCGTAGCTTTTAATTGTATGGCAGGTCAATTGCAGGAGTTGATTAACGATAAAGTCAAGTCGGCAATGGCTCGCAACGAATTGGAAAAAGGACGCCAAATTCAACGAGATTTTTTGCCGGAATCTTTACCGCAACCGGAAGGTTGGGAAATCGCTGCTTGTTTTGAGCCTGCGCGGGAAGTGGCGGGTGATTTTTACGATGCTTTTCCTTTGGGTGATGGAAAAGTAGGAGTATTGATTGCTGATGTATGCGACAAAGGGGTAGGTTCGGCACTGTTTATGGCTTTGTTCCGCAGTTTGATTAGAGCGATTTCTCAGCAAGATTATGCTAACGATGTGGAGGCTTTAAAAAATGCTGTGGAGTTTACTAATAATTATATTGCTACGAACCATACTCGGACAAATATGTTTGCCACCATGTTTTTTGGTGTGTTCGATCCGAAAACTGGCGAATTGAATTACATTAATGGGGGCCACGAACCACCAGTGATTCTCAGCCCTGATGGTACTAAAACGCGCCTCAAGCCAACAGGCCCAGCCGTGGGAATGCTTCCCAATCTAAAGTTTAAGGTACAGCAAGCTAAGTTAAATCCTGGGGATATTTTGGTTAGTTATACTGATGGTGTGACAGAAGCTAAATCTCCCAACGCAGAATTTTTTACGGAAAAACAGTTAATGTCTTTGTTAGAACCACCTGTTAATTCTGCAATGTCTTTGCTGGAAATTATTCAGGAAAAGTTAACGCAGCATATTAGCACGGCAGATCAATTTGATGATATTACGCTGATGGCGGTTAAACGAACTCTGGAAGATTCGTAAGTAATCACGTAAGTTCCTAGTTATTGTCGTTGAGTTTGGTATTAGGTAGCGAGTAAGTGAGGGAAAAACGACAAGAGAAATGTTTTGAAGATCGATTTTCGTAATGAAATGAGTTGGTAAGTAGATTATGAGCGCTCGCGATCGATCCAAAGAAGAGCTACTTGAAGAATTGGCATTGCTGCGGGAAGAGGTATGCGAGCTAAGAACTGCCAAAGCTGCTTTCGACGCCCAACAAGAGTTGCTAGAAAATTTGGTAGACATGGCGCGATCGACTACTGCCGAAATGCAACTGCTGAAATTAACGGTACAAAAGACTTTTGATGTCTGTACCAGATTAACGGGCGCAGAAAGAGGCAGTTTATTTTTGCTTGATAGTAATGGCGTAGTTACCGCTAGTATCCTCACCCGCAAAAACGCTACTCCAGAAGAAAGCACTCAGTTAATCGGGATGGTTCTCGATAAAGGATTAGCTGGCTGGGTGATCCGTCACCGGGAAGTGGGATTGATTGCGGATACGGAAAAAGACGATCGCTGGTTAACTCTGCCAAATCAGCCTTATGAGGTTCGCTCTGCTTTGGCTGTTCCGATTATGAGAGGGCAAATTTTACTGGGTATTCTTACCTTACTTCACTCTCAGCCGGAGCATTTTGGAAAAGAGGACGCTCTATTAATGGAGGCTACTGCCGAACAAATCGGTTTAGTGCTGGAAAATGCGGAGTTATATGCCAAATTAGATGAATCTTACATCTTTTTAAATAAAACGAAACAAGCACTTCAAAATGAATTAGAAAAAGGAAAGCAGATTCAAAGAGATTTTCTACCCGATAAACTAATTCAACCTGCAGGTTGGGAAATTGCTGCTTGTTTTTATCCTGCTCGTGAAGTAGCTGGAGATTTCTACGATGCTTTTGAATTGCCGGGTGGTTACGTGGGTTTAGTAATTGCCGATGTTTGTGACAAAGGCGTGGGAGCGGCTTTATTTATGGCGCTTTTCCGGAGCTTGATCCGCATTTTTTCCGGCCAAATTAGTTTGCAAGAATTGGATACTTTGAAGCAATATGAAAATTCTTCCATAAGCTATATTCTTGACCCAAGTCAAACTGGTTATTCAGCGGAAATAGATGCTTTGAAAGCCGTTCCCCTGACTAACAATTACATTGCTAAAACTCACTGGCAAATGAGTATGTTTGCCACTCTGTTTTTTGGGGTGTTAAATCCTTCTACTGGTTTGCTGACTTATATTAATGGCGGTCACGAGCCGCCAATTATTGTAGACCGATCGGGAATTAAGAATCGTTTAAAGCCAACTGGCCCAGCGGTGGGGATGATGCCGAATATGAAGTTTAAGACTCAGCAAGTTCAGTTAGAGCCTGGGGATATGCTGATTACTTATACTGACGGCGTACCGGAAGCGCGTAGCCCAGAAGGAACTTTTTTTACAGAACGTAATTTGTTGACTCTGGTAGAACAGCCTTTTTCTAGTGTAGGCAATCTGCTGGAGACGATCGAGAAAAGTTTGCGATCGCATATTGCCGATACAGACCAATTCGATGATATCACCATGCTGGCTGTCAGGTGGGCTGAGCAATAGAGGCTAGGTAAGGGCGGGCTTTGACTTCTGTCTTATTGGTGGGAATTTTGACTTTTTTTGCTAAACCCGCCCCTACGTAATATTTGTATCGCTCGTTTGCGTAAACGATATTAAACACTGCCACATTTACTGTTTTGGCGCGAGGGCAGGTAGCAGGGGGAAAGATTTGTAAAATTTTTCTTCTCATCCCCGATTGCCAACATTGCTCTTTTTGTTAACTAAAGTTAATTTATATCTGATAAAATTTAAAAAAAGTTAAGAAACACGATTAAAAAAACGAATTTAAATCTGCCAGCTTACCATCCTAGAAATCAGGCTATTTCCGCGATTTTTACCTTCAAATTAGATGGGGATCTACTCGATTTTTACCCCATTTCTACCCCATTTTTTTTACTTACCACCTGTAATCTCCAACTCAAGACAGTTAACCAACTGCCCGAAAGAAATAAAAGTTAAAAAATCTTAGGAGAGCTTGACAAATGCTTGACGCTTTTTCCAGAGTGGTAGAACAGGCTGATAGAAGAGGTGCTTACCTCAGCGATGATGAAGTTAATGCTCTTTCTGCAATGGTTGCTGATAGCAATAAGCGTTTAGATATCGTTAACCGACTGACTGGCAATTCTTCTACGATCGTTGCCAACGCTTATCGTGCTTTAGTAGCTGAAAATGCTCAAGTTTTTAACCCCGGCGGTGCTTGCTTCCACCACCGTAACCAAGCTGCCTGTATTCGCGACCTGGGCTTTATTTTGCGCTACGTAACTTATTCAGTGCTAGCAGGCGATGCCAGCGTGATGGACGATCGCTGTTTGAACGGTCTGCGCGAAACATACCAAGCTTTAGGCACTCCTGGAAATGTGGTTGCTTCCGGTATTCAGAAGATGAAAGATGCAGCAATTGCGATCGCCAACAACCCCAACGGCATCACCAAAGGAGATTGTAGCTCTTTGATGTCTGAAGTGGCCGGCTACTTCGATCGGGCTGCTGCTGCCGTTGCCTAACATCCCTCTGCTGTAAATCAAGACATCTTTTCAATCATTTGTTGACCATTTAGGAGTTTAAAACCACCATGAAAACCCCCTTGACCGAAGCAATTGCAGCAGCCGATACCCGTGGCGCATACGTAAGCAACACTGAAATGCAAGCAATTTTTGGCCGTTTCAACCGCGCTCAAGCAGGTTTAGAAGCAGCTAAAGCATTTGCTAATAATGGCAAAAAATGGTCAGAAGCAGCCGCTAATCACGTTTATCAAAAATTCCCTTACACCACCCAAATGCAAGGGCCACAATATGCCTCTACCCAAGAAGGCAAAAACAAGTGCGTCCGCGATATCGACCACTACCTGCGTACCATCAGCTACTGTTGTGTAGTGGGTGGAACTGGCCCATTGGATGAATATGTAGTAGCTGGATTGAAAGAATTCAACAGCGCTTTGGGTTTATCCCCTAGCTGGTATATCGCTGCATTGGAATTCGTCCGCGACAATCACGGCTTAAGCGGTGACGTAGCTGGTGAAGCCAATATCTACATCAACTATGCCATCAACGCTCTGAGCTAAAACGTAATAGTAAGTTGTCATTGGTCATTAGTCATCAGTCATTTGTTATTAGTCATAGGTCATTAGTAATTGGTTAGTAGCTAGTAGTTAATGAATTAAATTACTGCTAACAAATCACAAAAAACTCTCATTCAAAATGACCAATGACAAATGACAAATAACTAATGACCAATGACCGATGACCAACTAAGGCAAAAATTTGTAAGGGAGCCTGAAAAATGAGCAGTTTAGTCGTTGAAGAGCGGCTAGGAATCAGTTCGGTTAGCGGAAAAAAAGTTGAAATCCGCCCTAATTGGACAGAAGATGATTTGCAAGCAGTGTTTCGCGCTGCCTACGATCAAGTATTTGGTCGCCAAGGCATATATACCAGCCAATCTTTTAGCAGTGCAGAAGCATTATTGCGGAACGGCACGATTACGGTGCGGCAATTCATCCAAATTTTGGCTAAATCTGAAATTTACAAAGAGCGCTTTTTCTACAATAACTCCCAAATTCGTTTTATCGAATTGAACTACAAACATTTATTGGGACGCGCTCCTTACGACCAATCAGAAATTGCCTACCATGTAGATCTCTACGCATCTCAAGGCTACGAAGCAGAGATAGATTCTTATCTCTACAGCGCAGAATATGACAATGCTTTCGGTAATAATGTAGTTCCTTATTACCGTGGCTTTCAGTCCTTAAACGGAATGAAAACTGTTGGCTTCAATCGGATGTTTGAAGTTTTCCGGGGTGCTGCTAACAGCGATAATGCTCAGTTTGGAGGTAAAAATTCCCGACTGCGCCTGAAAGTTTCCATGAATATGCCAAACTCAATTAGACCAGCTGCATCTTTTACTTCTACTTCTTCTCAATCACTGGCGGGAACTTTAACCAGTTCTGCAGTGCGAGGAGATGCCAGAGTATACAGAATTGAAGCCATTGAAGGGGGAATTGGTACTAGGGTAGCAGTACGTCAAAGTAAGCGGACTTATAATGTTCCCTTTGACCAACTCTCGGCAAAATACCAAGAAATTCATCGCCGTGGCGGTAAAATTGTAAAAATTGAGCCAGCTTAGAATTTCTCTCGTTAGTTGTTAGTAGTTGGTAGTTAGTGAAAAATCAACTAACAACTAACAACTGACAACTGACAGCACCTAAAACACTCAAAATCAAGCATTGACTTGTCTCAACTAGCTACTCAAACGGCTCGATTTTTTGCAATCTAAAATCTAAAATATAAAATCCGATGACTGCTGCTTATACTCCTGAATTAATTATCTCTCCCAAAGATGCGATCGCAGCTTTAAAAGGAGATGATAACCAACTCCGCTATTATGCAGCTTGGTGGCTGGGTAAGCATCAATTTCCAGAAGCTTGCGATGCCCTCTGCGATGCTCTTAAAGACGAACGCTATCGCACCGTTGAAGGTGGATATCCCCTACGTCGTCAAGCCGCTAGAGCACTCGGTCAACTGAAAAACCCACAAGCAGTACCAGCATTATTAGAAGCATTAAATTCAGAAGATATTCAGTTGCGAGAAGCAGTGATTCAAGCTTTAGCAGCGATTGGGGACGAAAGAGCAATTCAACCTTTATTAGCACTTTTACAATTAAATCAAGAGCAACCTTTAGAAGCTTTAATAGAAGCGTTAGGTACTTTACAAATTTGGTCAGTTCATCAGCAAATTAAACATTTTCTTACTCATCCTTCTGAGCGCGTTCAATGTGCTGCCGCCCGTTATTTATATCTCTATACTCAAGAACCACAATATATTGAAAGGATTATCAGAAATCTCAGTCATGAAAATATGTATTTACGTTGGGCAGCCGCATTTGATTTAGGAGCGATTGGTTATTTAGAAGCAGCCCAAGCAATCACTAATGCTAAAATCGGTAATAGTTTAAAATTGCTGAATTTAAAGAGAATTCTTGAATCTATCTTAAGTGGCGATCGCTTAACTGAAACAGAAAAGCAAGAAAAAACTGGTATGATTTTGAGCAAAATCGATGATTTACTGATCCAACTATAATCTGATACTTTTTTAGTTATTGGCAATTTTTTTATTTTACTAGGCAATGAACTTACCGAATATCAAAGATAACGACAATTTTAAAGACCTAGATACTGCTTGGGCGATCGAACAATTACGCCGTGCTTCCACGCCAACAGATGCAGTAAAATTAATCCAAACCATAAGTAGTAAGAATTTAACAGCAGCAGATCGTAATGATATTATTACTGTTTTAATTGAAAACTTGAGTCATCATCATCCTACCGTTCCTGCTGCTGCGGTAGAAGCATTAACAAAGTTAGCACCGGAATCTGTAGAACCATTAATCGCTGCTTTTCATGCTTCTAAAGATCATGGCTTACAAGCTTACATAGTGCAAACTTTAGCTAAAATTGGTGACGGCAGAGCTTTAGACTTATTATTAGAAGTGATTGGTGTAGCAGTAGCTAATCACTGTCAAGGAAATGTCAGAAGAGTAGCTGCCAGAGGTTTAGCACCTATTGCTACTAATAGTAATAACCCAGAAGTTATCCAGCGTATCCTAGAAAAGTTAACTTGGGCTTTAGAAAAAACAGAAGATTGGGCGCTGCGTTATGCGGCTGCTGTTTCTTTACAAGAAATCGCTACTATTGATGCAATTGCAGCTTTGCAAAAGGCTGCGATCGAAGAACGAGATAGTGTTGTTCAAGTGCGGATTAAAACAGCTTTAGAAAGCTTATAAGCTAGGTAATTCGTAGCCCGTGATTGCTTTATTTAATATTTTGACGTAGCCTAAATTTTCTAAAAATGTAACTATATCTTTTTCTTCGGTAGAATTGGCTGTTTCCCAAAAGACCGTTTTGATTGCTTTTGCTTTAAATAGAGGTTTACAACTTTCTAAAATAGCAATATCGTAACCTTCTGCATCAATTTTCAGGATATCGATTTTTTCCTCATTATATTTTGTGAGCAAAGAATTTAAAGTCAACATCGGTACTTGACGAGCTTCTTTTCGATCGGCATCAGTTACCACTCTACTCAGCATCGTGGGGTCCCCCACCGTATCCAAGAATGCCACGCCATCGCGATCGCCAATGCAGCCATCAAAAACTGCATATCTCGATTCGTAATTCTTCAAATTTTCATGCAAAAGATTAACGTATTCTACTACTGGTTCAACCGCAATTACCCTAGTATCTTTTTTTTGTAACCACAAAACAGGGTAGTAGCCAAAATTAGCACCAATATCAATTAATAATCCTTTCCTTTTCGGTGACAAAATTTCTGCGGTTAGTTCTTCTTCATAATATCCACTGAGAGCGAAAAACCGAGAATGTAAACATTTAGGATTAACTTTTACTTTTGTTTGCGGAAAGTTACGCAATGAACCGTAAGTATATTCCAGTTCCGTAGTTTTGTTTAATGGAAATTCATCAAGACATAACCAAGTAACAGGGAAAGCATATTTGGGTTGTAGAATAGGGAGAAACTTTTTGAAAATAATTAAAGAATTTTTGAATCCGACTAAGTTATTAAATGTTTTCAATGTTTTTTTAGCTAGGTTATACTTATTAATCATTTCTACCCCCTTATAGATAGTTTGTAAATTATTTAATTAAAATAATTGTGTTTTTCCAAAACTTCGCAATAAAGATCTAAAGTATTTTTAGCAATTCGATCCCAACCAAATTTTTGGGCTACTTCAACGCAGTTTTCCGATATTTTAGAATAGGTGATTTCATCCATTTTCAACACCTTAATTAACTGATTAGTAAAGAGTTCTATATCTCCCGTGGGAACCATCCAAGATTTATCCAAATAACCCAACATTTCCCTTGGCCCTGGTACATCATAAACTACAGTTGGTAATCCACAAGCAAGTTTTTCCAATACAGCAAAACCAAATCCTTCTATATAACTAGGAAAAGCTCCCACTGTTGCACCGCTTAAAAGGTTAGGCAGT